>WJIR01000178.1 GCA_014730175.1 Candidatus Zixiibacteriota bacterium | reverse complement strand
TTGTGGTTCCCGTAATTTAGCCAAACTAAATCCTCATTTTCCAAATCTAATTCCGACGCAGTCTTAGGACTTATTACCGCAACATTATCCCACGATATTTTTGTTACCGGGTCAGGCAATTCCTGCAGCCATCCGTTATTGGCATAGCGACCATCGAAGATATTCGATGACGGACAGAAGGTGATTTCCAAGTTTTTCGCATCTGCGGCTTTGGTTGGAAATGGATTCTCCCCGACAGCATCGGATACCCTACGATGATCTATCCTCAATGAAACCTTTTTCGATCTGCTATCCTCGAATATCCCATCATGAAGAATCTGCTGCCATCTCCGTTCAAAATCGCCGCTACCCAGCCGGTTATTCCAGTTCGCTCTTACAATATCGTATCCTTTATCGTCCCGCCCGGTAACAATGAGGTTCAATAGCTCCAGACTGCTTTTACCTTGGTAAAGAGGTTCTATCAAAGGCTGGACAACGCTTAACGTACCGTCAACTGACCGCGCATCACCCCAGCTTTCCAGAAAATGCGCTTCGGGGATATGCCATTGGGAAAGCTTGGCCGTTTCATCGTAATACAATCCGAGGTGAACAGTTTGAGGAATATTGCCAAGTATTCTCTCAACATCCATACCCGCAGGAGTATGATATGCCGGATTCGACCCGAGCACAATCAACGTTGAAATATCTCCGCGTTCCGCTGAGTCCATCAATCGACGATAATCTTGACTGTTCGATACCACGGAATTTGTTGTTTCTCGATAACTTATAGCTCCGCCGATACTGCCCAAAGCATCATTGACCGCCAATACCAGTGCGTGAACTTCCGGAGGTTGATTTCTGCCGGCGACTACCAGCGCTTCCTCTCCCGCCTTGATCAAATCGTTAGCAACCGCACTTATCCAAGGAGTTGGGATTCTGCCGTTAAAATGTCCGTCAACACCATCGATCGGGATTTTTATACCCTGAGCGTTTAGCTCCATTATCAGCGCCGCTAAAAAGATCCCGATTTGAGAGCTCGGCAGGCGAAGTCGATGATCAGCCATTCCTCCCGTGAGGCTCAACCTGCTTTCCACCACATAAAGCCGGTTCATTTTATCGTTTTCAGAACCTATGTGACGTCCGGCAGCGAAACCTTTCGCGGCGGATATGCTCTCGCTTTCGGTAGCCAGGAAATCGGAATCCAATGACAGAATAACTCTGGCTTTCTCAAAATGATAAACCGGTTGATACATCTCACCCGCAGCGATTTCTATTCCTTTGTATATATTCTCATCACTTATCGGAGCATACGTAAACCACTGAGCCTGTGGATAGGTTTGATGAAAATTGCCCTTCTGCTTACTCAGCGAATAAGAAGAGAAAGGTTCCGTGAGAACCGCTAATCCTCTTCCTCCGTTAGCTCGGTATCGCTCTCGTGCGGAACGCCAGTACGTTACAAAATCATACCAGCTCTTCCTGACCTCACTCTCCAACAGTATCTTTGATCTGTCAGGATCATACAGTCGCAGGATTTCTGCTTGCGCATAGCTGTTGGATGCTCCGCGCGTGGATGGATGAAGTTCATTGCCTTCGATTTTGGTCGGACGTCCCTCATGACTTTCCACAACGATTCCGTATGCGCTATTCAAAAATGGCATCGTAGTCGCATATTTCTGCGGAATCCCCGGGACTACATCTTCCGGTGCATTCACATAGGGGACTATCTTCTCTTCAGGCCGTCGGCAGGATACCATACCTGCCAGAGCGATGGAAGCGCCCATCAACGATATGAATTTACGCCTTGACCATGAATTGTCTATCTCGGATGCCCTTTCCGGAAATTCCCTCTTGATTAATTCACGGAATTCAGGAGTATCCGCAAGTTGATTCAAACTGCGCCAATATTCTTTATTGTTCGATTTATCTCTTTTCATCATCTATGACACCCAGAACAATCCTCAGGCGGATCGATATTTTTCTCGATTTTTAACCGTTCTACAAACTCGTCATGGTCCCCTGGCGGTATCCATTTCATGTTAGTCACTTCATCTAAAGGCCTTAAATGTTCATCCGGACTGCGATGGCACTCCAAACACCATGACATACTCAATGGTTCCACCATCATCACAACTTCCATCTCCGCAACGTTGCCGTGGCAACTTATACAACCCACACCGGCATTGATATGTGCGCTATGATTGAAATACGCGTAATCGGGGAGGTTGTGAACCCGCGTCCATTTGATCGGCTCGCCGCTTGCCCAGCTCTCTCTCACCGGTAATAGCTTCTCGCTTTCGGGTAATATCAATTCATGACAGTTCATACAGGTCTGTGTGGGAGGAACATTGGCAACAGGAGAAACTTCCACCGATACATGGCAGTAGCGGCAATCCAACCCTAAATCGCCCGCGTGCAATTTGTGGCTGTACGCCACCGGTTGCTTCGGACGATAACCGACATCGGTATATTCCGGCGATCCGTAATACCAGAAAAATCCAACCACCGCAGCGCTTGCTACTATTATAAGGATGAGGATGTATGTTGGTAATTTATTCGTCCACTCAGGAAATATCTGTGCCAACTGTCGCTATAAACCTCTCAGCAAATACTGACCATTTTACGGAACAAACTTTATCATAAAAGCGGTCATAAATCTACAAAAAACCATCCAGAATCACCACTGAAAACAAAATAAAAAGGTACATCAAAGAAAATCTAAACAACTTTATATTAATGATGCGCGACTTCAGTTTGTACGCCCGATAAGAATTCGACAGGAGTATCCCACCCAGAATTAGCGCAGCCACCAGGTATATCCATCCTATTCCCGGAACCGCAAATAGAAGTAAACTGGTGATAAACAAAAAGACCGAATAGATAAGAATCTGCCTATAAGTAGAATCGTCTCCCTTCGCCACGGGCAACATCGGTAGCCGCACCGCTTTATAATCATCCTTACAATACAATGCCAGAGCCCAAAAATGCGGAGGCGTCCAGAGGAATATTATTAACGATAATAAAACCGGAGCTAAAGCAACTGTGCCCGTAGCCGCCGCCCAGATACCCACCGGAGCCATCGCGCCGGCTATGCCGCCGATAACTATATTCAAATGGGTTTTAGGCTTGAGCCATAAAGTGTAGAAGAACCCGTAAAACACTATGGTCGTCAACGATAAAATTGCGGTTAAAAAGTTAAAAACCAATCCGAAAATAGCGACACCGATAACTCCGATAGTAATAGAGAAAATCAAGGCGCTTACGGGCGAGATCCGCTTGAGCGGCAGCGGACGGCGATTTCTGGTGCGAGACATCTTCCCATCCAGTTCACGTTCAAAATACTGGTTCAGGGCGTTTGCGGAACCGCCTGTCAAATACAGAGCCAACAAAGCCAAACCCGCACTAATCGGTTGCCCGATTAAACTCCCTTCCAGGAGTAATGCTGTCAGACCGGAAAACATGACCAGAAACATAACTCTTGGTTTAGTAAGCTGAAGGAAGATGGTTAAACTACGCAAAATTTATCTCAATATAAAATCAAAAAACAAGATTATCAGATTATTAACTGAAACTTGACAAAAAGGTTCTCATTTTTCCATAATTCTTTTCGCCGCTATAATTCTTCAACAGCAATGTTTTCGTTTGTAAACACGCATATCGATGCGGCTATTTCTAATGACCTCCGAACGATTTCCGCAGCGGATAATCGGGAATGCTTAATCAAAGCTCGTGCTGCTGCCAGTGCGTAATTCCCACCGGAACCGATTGCAGTAATCCCATCATCCGGCTCTATAACGTCACCATTACCGGAGATTATCAGGTTCGATTCACCATCAGTACAAACCAGTAATGCTTCCAGCCTGCGTAAGTATTTGTCAGTTCTCCAGTCCTTGGCTAATTCAACCGCAGCCCGAGATAGATTGCCATTGAATTCGGAAAGCTTGGATTCGAATCTCTCCGATAACGTAAAAGCATCCGCGGCTGCGCCCGCAAATCCCGCAAGAACCGTATTATCGTGAAGCCTGCGTATCTTGGATGCCGTCGCCTTCACGATAGTATCATCTATCGTAACCTGACCGTCGCCTCCCATCGCAGTCTTACCCTTATATGTTACCCCAATAATTGTAGTGCCATGATATATCAAAAACATACTCTCCTTATCAATCGGATTTATCTCCTTCTTCGAGTTCTATAAGCACACCACCCAAAGTCTTGGGATGTACGAAAGCAATCGGGCACCCCGCAGCGCCTATACGCGGCTTTCTATCAATCATCTCATCACCGTCCGATTCGATATGCTCTATCCATTCGGCAGCGTTATCCACTTCTAAGGATATATGATGCATTCCGGGTCCGCGTTTCTCCAAAAATTTCTGAATGGACACATTCCCTTCCAAAGGTCTGATAAACTCCAGCGCCGACTCCCCTATGGGAACTACCGCTAATTCAACTCCATGCTCGGGTAATGTTTCTCTATGGGTATGCTCCAACCCGAGTTTTACTTTGAACAGCTTCAGGATTCCGTCAAGATCCGAGACCGCGATTCCGATATGTGATATCTTTTTAATCTTCAATTTCCCCCACCTCGGTATTCACCCCAGACTTTACGGAGCTCGTCGCATATCTCACCAATAGTAACTCGTTCGCGAACGCAATCCAGAATAGGATACATCAGATTTCCTTTACCTTTAGCTACGGTATTCAATTTCCTTAAAGCGCCCTCGCACGTC
>WJIR01000177.1 GCA_014730175.1 Candidatus Zixiibacteriota bacterium | reverse complement strand
CTTCTACTCCTTCGGGGGGCTGGGAATCGTAGAAATAATTTATTTCGGTTGTGAGGGCAAAGGTTTCGGTAATTCCTATCGTTACCTGTGCTTCGTCGAGAACCCGAACATTTTCAAAATCATCCAGAGCCGGCTGAAAATATATTGTGTTCTCAAAGAAAATTCTATCAGAAGGTTGATACTTTAGATAGATATAATCGCTGTTGCGCGGGGTTTTAGTTATCTGTCCCGAAGATAGTTTCTCTTCTTCGTGCATCAACGTTAAGCCGATCGCCCAGAGAAAATGCTCGGTTTCCACAGGCACTATACGCATACCGGAGCCTATCAAAAAGCGATGATCCAGTTTCTGAGAGCGGTTGTATTGTGCCTGAAGAAAAAATTCGTAGATGTATACGGGTGTGATTTCATAATTGTATCGAAGGTGTGAAAAAGCCTTGTTTATGATTGTGCCGTCGTCGGAATAAACACGCGAGAGATTGTTCAGCGTGAAAAACTGGTGTTTCTGTAGTTTCCGGATAATATTCGGACTAATGTCTATCCTGGTTAACTCGGAATTTCCCGCAACAATTGAGTACGACAATTTAAAATTCCCGGCGAAACCCGACCGATCCAGCCCCATTCGCATCTTCTCGGTGTTGACCTGTCCCTGAGCCATGGCAGATAGCATAATAACTAACGCAAAAATTCGTATTTTCATTGTTCACCTTTATCTATTGATTTAAGCCAGTTTCGGCGATTTTGCTATTATCTTTATTTTTTACTATTTCGCCTGCGAATATATTACATCATTAATAACGAATGTTCAAATATTGATGATAATATGATTTAAAAAATTCGTGGTTAAAATGGATAATAGGAATGGCATGCGCTCGGTAAATCTCTTGACTTTTGGTTAAGGACACAATATATATGGAGATACGGTTATGTTATCAATTTAGGTAGAAACAGAGAAAATCAAACGAATTCCCATAATCTGATTTTAAGGAAACAGATTCGTTGTCAATCAGTAACCCAAATATTATCTGGGGAAACAGTAAAAAGGTCCAAAAAGTGAGTCAAAAAGAACAAGATGAAAAATTAGAGTACGGCAGAAGACGTATCAAGAAGAGACCTACGTTTAAGCCATCCGAAGAGAAATCCCCAAAGGAAACCGGCAAAGAGAATAACAGCCCCCAGGCGCAAACAGCAAACTCCACAGCCGAAACACAACCAAAGAATAAACCTAAGCAGAAGCAGTCAAACAGCGAAAATGCTGTTGACCACAAATCAAAACGAGCACAATCGAATGGTTCCAAAGCGAGCAATAAGAAGGACACGCGTTCGTATGGTTCCGGAAGGGATTCGAGAAGCGCTGTTAAAAGGCGTCCGCTTGATGATAAGAGCAGGAGGAAGGACGACAAAAGAAAACCGAGCGGTAGGCAGCCCAAGAGAACTCCGAGGGATCGCCAGGGCAGGGTAAAAATTTCTGTGGTGATTCCGGCTCATAACGAGGCTGAGAATATCCCCATCTTGCTGGAGCATCTGGATGATATGTTCTCGGGCGTTAATTACAACGGCGAGGTTATTATAGTCAACGATGGTTCGACAGACAAAACAGCGGAGACATTGAATGAAGGTTCATCCCGCTATAAGTTCCTGAGAGTCTGCACGCATACGAACAGACGTGGTTTGACAGAGGCGCTTGAAACCGGCTTTGCAGTGGCAAAAGGCGAGATATTCGTCTTTTATCCGGCAGACCTGCAATATCTTCCCAATGATATTCCTTCCATGATTCAGAAAATCGACGAAGGCGCGGATATTGTATGCGGTTGGCGTCAGGGAAGTTACGGAGCCAAAAAGGTGGTTTCGTTTTTCTACAACAGTCTTTCCCGAATGTTATTCAATGTAAAAGTACATGATCTCAATTCGGTGAAGGCTTTCAAACGAGAGGTTTTGCAATCAATTACATTCAGACGGGATTGGCATCGTTACATGGTTGCTATCGCGGCTGACCATGGATTCAATGTTGAGGAGGTTAAAGTCAAACTTTACCCGCGCAGACATGGAAAGTCGAAATTCGGTTTCGGCAGAATTTTCGTTGGTTTCTTCGACCTGCTTTCGGTTAAATTTCAGCTAACCGTCATGAAAAAGCCGATGCTGCTTTTCGGTATGGGAGGGCTCTTATCCGGCATAATCGGCGTACTTCTGGGGATAGTAGCGCTTTATATGCGGTTTGTGGAACATAATGCATTCCGTCCAATACTTTATCTGGTTATGCTCTTGATAATCAACGGATTATTGCTCTTCGCCATGGGATTTTTGGCTGAGGCGCTGGTAAATATCAAAGATGAGATACGCTCGCTCCATATCCGTAAAAAACTATAAAGTAATCATGGAGTCGATCCTTGCCCGGAAAACGGATTCTCGTTCTATCTCATAATTTCATAAGATTTCCCGAGGATCCTGCCGGGCAATTTTTATATACTCTCTATCGAGGAATCGAGGATAGTTACGATATCTATATCTTATGCCCCCATCAAGAAGGACTGAAATCCAAAGAGAAGATGGGTAATCTTAATATCGTCCGTTTTAAGTACTGGTTGCCTTCCTCCGGTGAGAATCTCGCCTATACCGGCGATATGCAGGAAAAAGTTCAGGAATCGATCTTCGGTAAAATAAAATTCGTTCTTCTAATACTCCTGGGGGCTTGGGCGGCGATTCGATTGGTGTTCAGCCATAAGATAGATATTATCCATGCTCATTGGTGGATACCGATGGGAGTGTCCGCCTGGTTGGCGTCCAAATTTACAGGTAGGCGGTTGATAATAACATCTCACGGCACCGATATCGTGCTTCTGGAAAAAGGGCGATATCTGATGACAATAGCGCAGAAGGTCTATAATCATGCCAGCCACATAACCGCTGTTTCCAGCTACTTAAAAGGAAGATTAACTGAGTTTGTGGGGATTGTGGAGTCAAAGATTTCGGTTTTCCCTATGCCTTTTGACATCAGTAAGTTTGAAACCGACATGGAATATAGCAGCGAGAAAGGATATATCCTTTCAGTGGGAAGATTGAATTACCGAAAGGGGTACGATTTCCTGATAAGGGCATGCAAGATACTGCAAGATGATGGTTACGAATTCAAGTTGGATGTAATAGGCGAAGGTCCCCGCCGGAAGCATCTTCAGGAATTGATTGAATCATTGGGGCTTAATGACAACGTTAGATTGATCGGTTCGATGCCGCATAATAAGGTGAT
>WJIR01000176.1 GCA_014730175.1 Candidatus Zixiibacteriota bacterium | reverse complement strand
CCCCTTATCGTTCGGAAGGAAAAACCCAATCGAGGTTTGATTGTTAAAGGGATTCGGGTAATTCTGGAAAAGAGTCAGTTTCGTTGGCAAGCTCGGATCGGGTGGATCCGCATTCGTTGAAATCGGATTCGGATATGCCAAGTATCTGAAGACATTCTCAGTTTGAACGCCCTCGCTATATGCTGAAGAACCGGCATCTTTATCGTTTAAGTAAAATATATGCAGCTTCTCATTGACTCTCTCGGCTAATCTCCATTATCCTTAATGTCTGGATACAGTATTCCATTTAAGCCTATAAGTTAACAATAGTCAGCCAGTTTCTCCGGACGATTGAAGGCGATTTCAGTAATTATGGAACAGCGATTATCCGGAATCTGTATTAAACAAAAGGGGACACCAAAAGTATAAAGAAATAAAAATAAAAATATATCTTATGCTTAACTTGCATCGAGCTTTTAAAAGTGATATATTCGGATTTTCAAAAAAAAACTAACTTTATGGAAAGGATTATTTTCAACAAATTCATCGGTGTTCTTCATCTCGCTATCGGTTTGGCTTTTTCGGTTTATGGCGCTCTATTGCTGATGGGTATAGCCCCCTTTCGATTAGGCGGAGAACAGGAAGCCATGCGAATCATTTTCGGAGCTGTGGTACTCATCTACGGATTATATCGCATCGGCTCCACCGTGATGAAATTCAGGAACACCGAGGGTGAATAGATTGTAGTATTAACAAAAAAATGCTTGACTTTCCGATGGGATTTTGTATTATTTGTAATTTTGATTCAAATTCGATAAATCTGGTTGGAACTATAATAGGTGACAGATAGGATGACAAGATTTAAACATAACTATGATACAAAGACAGCTTTTTTTGCCCTGCTTATGGCAGGTTTTCTTTTTGCTGGAGTAAGCTTTTCATACGATGCGGGCCCTGTTATCGAAAACGCAGAGGAATTAGTAAGCCAGGGGCAGATTGATGACGCCATCAAACTGATTGCGGAGTTCCTTGATTCCGATCCTAAAAATCTTGACGCCGCGATTTATTTAGGCGAGCTATATAGCCAACAAGAGGATTGGGCAAATGCGGAGGATGCATATCGCAAAGCCGTGGATATTAAGGGGAAAAGCCCCGAGGCTCTCTATGGATTGGGTAATGCGCTTTATGAGCAAGATGAATACGATGAGGCTATAGAAGTTTTCGAAAAGGGATTGGAAAGAAAGGACATGGAAGCGGAGTTCCACAATGGATTGGGCCTTGTTCATTTAGAGAAGGGGGAATTGGATAAGGCTGACCTTCAATTCCGGGAAGCGATAATCAGCGATCCCAACTCCGCCGAATACCATAAGAATCTCGGCGATGTACAGATGAAGCGTAAGATCTATCCGCTGGCGGTTTCCGAATACGAACAGGCTCTGGCAATCGATTCCACCCGCACTGATTTTTACTTTGATCTTGCGGAAGCTTATTTCCAGATGCGGAATTTTACCGCTGCTGTCGCCCAGTACCAAAAGGCAGTCAAAATCGATCCTGATAATTCCGAAGCATACCGCAAGATGGCGCTAATATTTTATGCCGCGGAGAAATTCCAGGAGGCAAAAGCTGCCTATGAGGCGTTTCTGAATTTTGAACCAAATGATGTCGACGCATTGACCCGGCTTTCAAAAATATATATCCTTTTGGGGAAATATGATGAAGCTGGGGATATGTTGATTCGCGCTATAGATATTGATCCCAGCCAGACCGAAGCGTTTTTTGACCTGGCGAAAGTTTACTACGAAAATGGGATGTATGACAAAGCTCTTGACGCTTATCAGAAATTCGAGAAAGCTAATCCCGATAAAGTGGATGCTGAATTCTGGAAACGGATGGCGCAAACACAGTTAAAACTGGGTGCGGATAATCCCGCCTATCTCGATTCTGCAATTGTATCATACAATCAGGTGTTTAAATACGAACCGGATTATTACCAGGGATATTCTGACGTGGGATACGCATTCTACCGGCAGAAAAACTATGAGAAAGCGATTGAGAATTTCAAGAAATCGTTGGAGATAGCGCCGGAGAACGTAAATACCCTCAAGAACTTGTCATACTGCTATTTAAGCACACAGCAATATGATGAGGCTGTTGACGCTCTGAAAAAAGTACTTGAGGAAAATCCTGATGATCCTCAGCTTTTAGGTCTTTTAGGTAACACTCTCGGTTATAATAGGCGGTATTCGGAAGCGGCAGAGGTGCTTAACCGAGCTTTGGAGATTGAACCACAGGATGCCAACAATCAGTATTATCTGGCAGTGATTTACTCCAATTGGGGTAAATTCGATGCGGCTGCGAATGTCTGGGAGGATATTATCAATAATCCGAACGCTACTCAGGAGCAAAAATGCGCCGGTTACGCCCGTTTGGGTGCAAATCGTCTTTCCAATGGAAGATGGAAAGAAGCTATAAACTATTATCAACAGGCTGTAAATTGCGATGCCAGGAATTTAAGCTGGCGTATGGGATTGGGGGACTCTTATAGACTGGGGCAGAAGTATGAAGAAGCGAGGGCGCAGTATCAATATATTATAGATCGTGCTCCGAATTCAAAGGACGCGCAAGAAGCTGAAAAGAAATTATTACAGATTACATTTCAATAAATAAATGAAAAACTTCTGTTATATTGGGTGATGGAGAGTAAATGGCAGAAAAAGAGAAAGAACAAGAGTCAAAACGGTGGAATTATATCGGATTCGAGGTTTTTCCGGGAAAAGTAAAAGATTTCTGGGGAAACTCCGATGAAGAGAGCAAATTTCGAGAGAGGTTAACATCCGGTAAACCCGAGGATGTCTTTGAGCGTGAAGATTCGGTACTTTTTAAACCGATAATGTCGGAAACCGAACGTGTCATATTGATGATAATGGCAGCGCTAACAGTAGTGAGTCTAATATTCCCATGGTTTAGGGTTACGCATGGCCATGCCGGCGAATATACGGACTATACGATTAATGCAATAGGATTTATAAGCGCTTTGCCGTTTCTGGGTTCATTGGGAGCCTGGGGTACCGGACTCGAATTGCCATCGTTAATTATATTAGCGCTTTACATGTATATTACCCCGATAATCGGAGTAGCTTTTTTAATTACGCTGGCCGGAATGAAGAAAAATCCGGCGAAGAAATATTCGATGATCAAGACTATATCTAAGCTCTTCGGGATCCCGATACTCTTGTTTTTTACTATACTCATTCTGGCTTCGATCGGATATCCGATGCCGTTTGGTGATTTAGGGGTTCGTGAAATTGGGGATAGTTATAATCTGTTAAGTTTTCTATCCATGGCTGGAATTGGATTTTATGCTATGCTTGCGGGTGCGCTTGTGTGTTCCCTGATGGCTGCTGAATTGTAAATTATAATTAAAAATACGAGGAGGAATTCTCTGTGAAACAATCGGTCTTTGTAACTCTGAACTTACTTATATCATTAGGTGTTGGCCTTTGGATCTGGGCGACGATGCTGCCGGAATACTTGCATCAGGGCGGTCCGCTTGTGGGTGTACTTATCGCTCTGTCAATAATGACAACTATGTTTGTATTTGAGCGTATAATCTCTTTGAGGAGAGCCAGAGGAAAGAAATCGGTGCAATCGTTCTTTAAAAACGTAGTGGATTCCATGAGATCCGGAGATTACGATGGCGCTATCGCCGCCTGCGATCGCCAGAGAGGAAGTCTGGCAAATATTATTCGTGCCGGTATTGAAAGGTATAAGCAGGTTAAGGGAGACGAAAACTATAATAGCGAAAAAAGAGTTGCCGAAACGCAAAGAGCGATCGAGGAAGCCAATGCGCTTGAAGTACCTCTTTTGGAGAGGAACCTTATTGCACTGTCAACTATCGCATCGATCGCAACTATGACCGGACTTTTAGGAACCACTATCGGTATGATCCGTGCGTTTGCGGCGACTGCGGGTACCGGCGGCGTTATCGACGCGGAATCACTGGCGGTCGGTATTGCGGAAGCACTGGTTAATACCGCCGGCGGATTGTTTAACGCAATTTTCGGTATCATCATGTATAATGTTTTTGTAAACAAGGTGGACTCTTTTAATTACACCATTGATGAAGCAAGTTACGAAATCGTACAATTGGTAAAATCTAACGAGGCTACAACACATGGCTAAAGGAAGAAGAGTCGGTATTGTTATAGATATGACTCCTATGGTCGATATCGCCTTTCTCCTTCTAATCTTCTATATGGCAACTACTTCGTTTAAACCGCCTGAGGTTAAACCGGTGGCTTTAGCCAGTTCTCATGCCGAGCAGAAGGTACCTGATAAAAATATAATAAATGTTACGGTAACCGAGCTGGATTCGATTTTTATCGAATATATAATGACCGCTGAGAAATTGGTCGAAGGAAAAACCGTCTCGGTTCCTGAGCGAATATATCAGTTAGCGGATCTCAGTAATTTCAATATCGAGCTACTAAAGGTTCGCGCTAAGCTAAAGAATCCAGAGATTGTGGTTAAGGCGGATCGCGATGCCAGCTACGGCACTATGAGAGCGATAATGAGAGCCATGCAGGAAATGAAGATTAACCAGTTTTCGTTGGTCACGGAAGGAGAGAAAGCGGAGACTTAGCAATGCCGTTTACCGAATTTTGGTTAGAGCTCATTGAAACATCTAATATGTTCAATAGTAATAGATTTTAGGAGATAAACCATGGGTGTTATGGTAGAAGCCCCACGCGGTGGGAAGAAAAAAGGCGGCGGACTTAAAAGACCAAAGAGAAGAACCGGGATCGTCAATGACCTGACGCCAATGGTGGATATCGCTTTCTTGCTGCTGATATTCTATATGGTCACGACGGTTTTTAATCAACCTCAGGCATTGGAAGTAAACCTTCCACCGTTGGAAGCGGAAGAGAATGCGATTCCGGTCGGTGAGTCTCATTTGATCACATTGAGAGTCGACGCCAATAACAACCTATTCTACAACATCGGGAAGGATGATCCCCAGTTGATGAAATATGAAGTGCTGGGCGATTCACTGATGGAGTGGATAGCCAAAGACGTTGATAAAATGGTGACTGTTATCAAAATTGATAAGAGCGCTCGGTATAGTAAGATGGTCGATATTATCGATGAGATCAAGCTTGTCGAGGCTCGCGTAAAACAGCAGATACCGGATTTCTCATACCGCTTCAGTCTTGTTGACATGTCTCAATATGACGTCATGCAGTTGGATGAAGCTGCAAAGAAGTACGGATTAGGAGGAGGTGAAGAAAGTGAATAGCGCTACAGCACAATATGGTGCGCTTGAGCTGAAACGCAGTTATCAGAAAAATATGTTTATTGCAGTTTTGATAGCGGCGAGTATACACCTTGGTATTGTTGGGGGCTGGCTCTGGGCAACCCACGAACCGGAAGTGGAGCACACGACGAGGACGATGGTAGTGCAGTCGATGACCGACCTTGCGCCGCCGCCGCAACTCCAGAAGTTACCGCCTCAGACTGCTTATCAGGTTCCCGAGGTAGCTCCGCCATCGGTCGGTATTCCCGAAGCGGTGCCTGATGAAGAAGCTCCGGAAAATGTTAAAGTGGCGACTCAGGAAGAATTGAAAGTAATTTCGGCGCCTCCGGTTGAAAACGTCGAGGAAGCCCCGGTGGAAGAAATAGTCATTGAGAATGTGGATGAGCTGCTACCGAAACCGGATGAATTCATTCCGGTAGAGCAGCAGCCTCAAGTTGTAAAAGCAGTGCAGCCGGAGTACCCGGAAATGGCGCGGCGTATGGGCTTGGAAGGGAAAGTCTGGATAAAGGCGCTTGTTGACAAGAGCGGCAAGGTGCGAGACGTAATTGTGGCGAAGGATTCGGGTGTGGAAGCTGGCTTCGAAGAGGCGGCTATCGAAGCGGCTTATGGATACGTATATACTCCCGCTATCGCCAACAATCAGCCGGTCGCTATCTGGATAATGTATCCCGTTTCATTTACTTTAGATGATTAGAATCTCCTCTTACGGGCGGAACGTAAGAATATACATTCTATATTGACTCGCGCGATTTGGATTTTCGATTTACGCCGGATACGTCCGGCTAAATTTTGGTCTGAAATGACAATTAATAAAATCGTAATATAAATATAAGAAAGGAATAACACTTTATGACAGAAGGATTGCTTGCTGCTTTGTTGGGTGTCATCGGATTGTTGTTCGCCTTGGGTTTATATTTCGCAATAAAGCGGAATCCAACCGGATCAGAGCTGATGACCGATATCTCGGAAACCATTCACAAAGGAGCAATGGTTTTTCTAAGAAAAGAATACTCCATTCTCATCTTTTTCATAGCCATTGTTGCGGTACTCTTGATTGTATTTATAGGTTTATGGTCGGGCATTTCGTTTCTTATCGGCGCCGGTTGCTCAATGTTAGCCGGATTCTTCGGAATGACAGCCGCAACCAAGGCGAATGTCCGTACATGCCAGGCTGCCAAAGATAAGGGGCAGGGTAATGCTTTAACGATTGCGTTCTCCGGCGGCGCCGTGATGGGTATGTCGGTGGCATCGCTCGGCTTACTCGGTGTCGGTGTGCTTTTCTGGTTTTTTACCCGACAGGATCTTCAGGCTGGTGGAGGGTGGGAATACCTTCAATCTATCACCGGCTTCTCGATGGGAGCTTCTTCGATAGCTCTATTCGCACGTGTCGGCGGTGGAATCTACACTAAGTCAGCGGATGTTGGCGCCGACCTCGTCGGCAAAGTCGAAGCGGGAATCCCTGAAGACGATCCCCGTAATCCTGCGGTTATCGCAGATAACGTAGGTGATAATGTCGGCGACGTGGCGGGTATGGGCGCTGACCTGTTTGAGTCTTATGTCGGTTCCATTATAGCTACCGTGGTCCTTGGCGCGGCTATGGCGATGAACAATCCCGGGATGACGGGATATATGCTCTATCCCTTGATGATTCCCACCGCAGGTATTATAGCCTCCATGTTGGGAGTGTTGTCGGTCAGGATATTTTCGACGATGAATCCGGCTGCTACTTTGAGAATTGTTACTTATGTTGGCGCTGTTGTCATGTGGATTGCATCGTATTTCCTCGCTGGATATTTGGGCGTGGAAACCAAAGTATTCTGGGCTGTGCTTATCGGCTCGTTAGCCGGTATTGTGCTGGGTTTACTTACGGAGTATTATACGGCCGCAAAACCGATCCGAAACATCGCTAAGGCTTCGGAAACCGGTCCCGCAACCAATATTATAACCGGTTTAGCTGTCGGGATGGAATCGGTAGCATTGCCGGTGATAATGATTTGTGTTGCGATTTTCGCCGGTTACGGCCTTGCCGGATTGTATGGAATAGGCATTGCCGCGGTCGGCATGTTGGCGACCATAGGTGTGACCATGTCGGTCGATGCCTACGGACCCATCGCCGATAATGCCGGTGGTATATCGGAGATGTCCGGACTCGGTCCCGATGTACGCAGCATAACAGACCGTCTTGACGCTTTGGGCAATACAACCGCCGCAATCGGAAAGGGCTTCGCCATCGGTTCGGCAGCGTTAACCGCTCTGGCGTTATTTGCGGCATACACAACCGCTGTAGGTTTGGAATCTATAAACCTGGTTAGTTCCAATGTGGTTATCGGATTATTTCTGGGCGGATTATTACCATTTTTAGTTGCGGCTCTAACCATGACCGCAGTCGGTAAGGCGGCGTTCGCCATGGTGAATGAGGTCCGAAGGCAGTTTAAGGAAATTACCGGCTTAATGGAAGGTAAGGCTAAGCCGGATTCCGAAACATGTGTTGCTATCGCAGCTACCTCGGCGATCAAAGAGATGTTGGTGCCGGGAGTTCTGGCTGTTATCGCTCCGGTTATAGTGGGATTATTCCTGGGCAAGGAAGCCTTGGGCGGATTGCTGGCCGGCTCTACACTCAGCGGAGTGATGATGGCATTGATGATGGCTAACGGGGGCGGCGCCTGGGATAACGCAAAGAAGTATATTGAAGGCGGCGCACACGGAGGTAAAGGCTCCGATGCGCACAAGGCAGCGGTAGTCGGAGACACCGTAGGCGATCCTTTCAAAGATACTTCGGGTCCGTCAATGAATATTCTGATTAAGTTGATGGCAATTGTTTCTCTGGTGTTAGCGCCGTTGTTTGCCAATCATGTTGGATGGCTTTTAAGATAGGAAATATTATGGATAAGGCAGGGGGAGATGCTATGACTAAAGCACTGTATCTCGAAGATTCATATCTAAAGGATTGTAAAGCCACGGTTACTAAAGTTTCCGGTCGTAAGGTGGAGTTGTCTCATACTGTGCTTAATCCCCATGGCGATGAGATCGCCCACCCCCAACCGCATGATAAAGGTACCCTGGTTTTGGGAACTAAGTTGCTGTCGGTTTCGAAAACGATACTCGATGGCGACCGTATCCTGCATTACATTAAGGAGAAACCACCTCCGGTTGGCGCCGATGTCGGGTGTTATCTCGATTGGGCTCGACGTTACAGAGTAATGAGAAACCATACCGCTATGCATATAATGGCACAGCTTGCGCTGGAGATCTGCGGCGGTAGGATAAATGGAAACCTGGAATGTCGGGATCATATCACTCATATCGATCTGCGTGACTGCAATACTGCTGATAATTGCGCCAAGCAGGTCGAGCGCGAAGCTAATCGCATTGTGCAGGAGGATCGCTCTATAGAGATATTTTATGTTCCGCGAAAGAACATAACCGATTACATAGAGCAGCGAAAAGCTGAGAGCGTCGTTATTCCCGAATATGTCGACAAGGTTCGCCTTGTTAAAATCGATGATCTCTGCGTGGATATCTGTTACGGAACGGTTCTGCGCAGCACTCGGGAAATCGGCAGTATCAGGTTGATTCCGAAACATAATAAGTACTTCGAGGAGAAAGCCGGGGGGAATAAAAGACTGGCATTTGTGGTTTATTAATCCTCCATGGATCTCTATCAATCTATGAATCGGACAGGTGCGACCTGTCCGATTTTTTTATGTTGAATTTTATACGCCATTAAGTGTACAATATGTTAGTTTGTGTGGGTACGCTTAACCTGGCATTCACATAATCGTAGAACTGGATGAATTGCATTTGTACACAATGATATTGAATCGATTTTTTGAAACCTTCTTATAAGAAAAAACGTCATTAATAGAAGAAGTATGAGGTACAATTATGGACTCGATTGAAACAAAATCCCCATCCGAAAGTGATATGGGTAATGCAAAGAAAATGCTAAATATATTCTTCGAACCCACCTCGGTTTTCGAACAACTGAAGATTAAGCCGAACTGGTTTTTGCCCTGGTTGGTGCTGATTCTGGTCTCTCTTATCACAATGCAGGTCACCTGGCAGCAGACAATGGAAGCACAGATGGAAAGAGTTCGTGATAGACCGGGTATAACCGAGGAGCAGATCGAAGAGATCGAAAAGCAGATGGGTGATACGGAGGGATGGGGGGTCAACAGGATAGTTGCAACGGTATTCGCACCGATTGCAATCCTGGTTGCGTTTTTGGTAGTCGCAGGGGCGCTCTATTTCATGGGATCAGTTCTCGGGGGCGGCAATGCCACGTATAAGCAGAACCTCGCGATATACAGTTACTCGTCGCTAATTGGATGCCTGGGGGCGATTGTGAACGCGATTTTGGTAAATATAAAGGGTACATTGGAGATATCATTGGCGCCGACTCTGTTTCTTCCTGCGTCCATGTCCGAATCGTTTATATACAACTTCCTCGGGCATTTCGAGTTCTTCACGATATGGATATACATTTTAGTAAGTATAGGCTTTTCTATAATATATGATTTCTCCAGAGCCAAGTCGTTTATATCCGTAGGAGTGTTGTGGTTGATATGGATTTTGATCACGACCGCTCTCTCCAATATCTTCGGCGGGTTCTTTGGCGTTTGATAGTCCGGATAATTAATTTAGGAGACCGATATGATTAGTAATGCAAGGCGAATCCCCTTTTATCTTTTAATAATTTTACTGCTCATGCTGTTGAGCGCACCGGTTACGGCGGAAAAACTGACGCTCGAACAGTGCATCGAAATTGCAAAGAGGAACAACCTCGAAATTCGTTCAGCGGAGCATGAATATAACAAATCCCGGCAGGATGTTTGGTCTGCCTACGGACGTTTGTTACCTCGCCTGGATAGCTGGATGGGGGCATCGCGTACTATCACAGGTCCTACCGATTACCTTCGGTATGATGAAAATACACAAAGCTTCGTGAACGCTTCTACAGGAGTTTCTGTAAGTAAAAACTACTCCGCCGGTTTTCAATTATCTCAGACCATATTCGACGGCGGAGCTAATATCTACGGGGTTTACGGGGCTAAAGCCGACAAAACCGGGAGGCGATATGGTTATGAAATGACGGTCAAGGATATTGTATATGAGGTTAAAGAGAAGTATTATTCTTTGGACAAAGCCCAGATGCTAATCGAAGTCAGGGAGGATGCGGTACGCAGAGGTCAGGAACAACTCAAGATTGCTCAGAGTAGATACGAGTTAGGTTCCGCTTCGATATCGGATGTGTTAAAAGCGAAGGTGCAGGTTGCTAATGACAAATTGGATCTGGTGGATGCCGAAAACAACTATAAATTGGCGATGGCAGACCTTAATTACATCATGAACCGTGATGTAAATCTGGAGATCGAGCCGGTGCAGGAGTTGTCTATCAGGCAGATCGACTACGATTATGAGGATGCCGTGGATGCGGCGATGGATAGACATCCGGGGCTTCTGCAAGCGGAGAAAAGCCTCGAAGCTGCCAAGTACAATAAACTCGCATCGAGAGGAAGCTGGTTTCCCAGCTTGTCCCTGAACGCTTCATATAGTTGGAATGAGGAATCCATGGAGCATTTTGTCGATAATTTTTGGGATAAGAATTACCGATGGAATGTATCCGGCTCGTTTAACTTCAATATCTTCAACGGATTCCAAACTAAGGCTTCTTATACTAAGTCGAGGATTACATACCGTAGTGCGCAGGATAATTATTACGCCACCAAGAATGCGGTTGCGCTGGAGGTTAAACAGGCATTTTTGAATCTACAAAAGGCGAGTCAAAACCTGCTGCTTACTGAGGAATCAGAGAAGGCGGCTCAGGAGGATTTTAATCTTGCTCAGGAGAAGTACAATCTGGGCGCCGCCACCATTCTTGATGTAATCGATGCTCAGGTTAACTATAAACTGGCGGAAGCAAACCGTATTCAGTCTCTCTTCGATTACAATCTTGCGGTCAGTCAACTTGAAAAAGCAATGGGTTTATAAATAACTCGTTAATGCTGCGGAGAAAATAATGGCAAAAACGAAAAAGAAAATTTTCATTGGTGGAATAGTAGTAATAATTCTGGGGATTCTTATATTTATCGCGGTGAGTCAAACCAAGGTCGATGCTAAGAAGGTCAGAGTCGAAACAGCGGAGAGAGGTGATATATTTTCAACCGTTACCGCTACCGGCAGAGTGGAGGCGAAAAAAGAGGTGCAGATCTCCGCTGATGTTATGGGCAGGATAATTAAATTGCCGGTCAAAGAGGGACAGAAAGTGGAAAAGGGCGATTTACTTGTGCAGATCGATCCCACCAGTTACCAAGCCGATGTCTCTCGCGCCAGAGCATCTTTACTGCAAGCTCAGTCATCGCTTGAAACAGCGGAAATCGCTTTTGACAGGAATCAAGAGCTATTCAAGCGCAAGCTGGTTTCTCAAGAAACCCTGGATCTTTCCCGCGCTGAATATAATTCCGCTAAGGCATTGGTGGCTCAAGCCGAAGCAAGCCTGGAGCAAGCCAAAGATCAGCTTGCGAAAACCACTATCAGGTCACCTATCGCCGGAACGATCACCGCTCTGATGTCCGAAGAGGGCGAAAACGTGGTTATCGGCACCATGAACAATCCGGGAACGGTTATCATGGTGGTTTCGGATCTGTCCGCGATAGAAGTTGAAGCCGAGGTCGATGAAACCGATATCGCGTTGGTCGAAATCGGGCAGGATGTCGATATCGACCTCGATGCCTATCCCGACACCAGTTTCAAAGGCGTGGTGACGGAAATCGGGAACTCGGCGCGCATCGTCGGCGTCAGTTCTCAGGAACAGGTAGTTAATTTTTTGGTGACCATATTATTTACCGACGTAGTGAAGGGCATTAGACCAGGTATGACAGCAACCGTGGATATCACCACCGGCGTGAGTAACGATGCAGTCAATGTACCGATACAATCCATAGTTATGCGCGCACCCTCGGATACCATTATTGCGGAATCCGTAACCGGCAATGGCGCCAAAGCGGAAGAAGCCGATATCGATGAGGAAGAAATGGAGGAAGAAGAGCCGGTAGAGGGTGTATTTCTGGTATCAAACGGCAAAGCGAAATTTCAGCCGGTTACCACCGGTCTGGCAGACCAGCAGAATATCCAGATTGCGGAGGGCGTATCCGAGGGAGATAGCATTATCACCGGTAGTTATCAGATGCTACGGATTCTTAAATCCGGCGATTTCGTGGAACCCGAAGGCAGGTAGTTGATTTGAGGAGGTAACCTTGCTAATAGAAACACGTGATTTGTGGAAAACATACGTAATGGGGACCGAAACGGTCCATGCTTTGCGAGGGGTAAGTATTCAGGTCGAGAGGGGCGAATATCTCGCTATCATGGGACCTTCCGGTTCGGGCAAGTCCACCCTTATGAATTTAATCGGCTGCCTTGATACCGCCAGCCGGGGCGAGTATATCCTTAATGATCGAGCGGTCTCGGGTATGAACGATGACGAATTAGCTTTTGTTAGAAACAAAGAAATCGGCTTCGTTTTCCAGACCTTCAACTTGCTACCTCGCGCTACCGCTTTGCATAATGTTGAATTACCATTGATATATAACGGTACCGGAGCCAAGGAAAGGCTTGAAGGCGCAAAGGCGGCATTGAGCGCGGTGGATCTCGCCGATAGGATGAACCACAAACCTAATGAATTATCCGGCGGACAGCGTCAGCGCGTGGCTATTGCTCGGGCGCTTGTGAATAATCCATCCATAATTCTTGCTGATGAGCCCACGGGAAACCTCGATACGGCGACCAGCGAAGAAATAATGGATGTTTTCGAAAAGCTGCATGAACGGGGCAATACCGTAATCGTGGTTACCCATGAGCAGGATATTGCTGACTGTACCCAGCGCATAATTTACCTGCGCGACGGCGCTGTGGAAAAGGAAGTGGTTAAATAAGTGCATCAGGTATTTGAGAGCATTAAAATAGCGCTTGCTTCCCTGATTGCCAACAAGCTGCGAGCGATCCTTACACTACTGGGGATGGTTATCGGAGTGATGACGGTTATTGCGGTTGTCTCCGTGATCAATGGTATGAATAAGTCCGTTTCCGAGGCGATCGGCCAGCTTGGATCTACTACTTTCATAATCGATAAATACGGTCTGGTTACTTCCGAGGAGCAATGGTTTAAGGTCAGGAAACGAAAAGACCTAACCAAAAGAGATATGGCTGCTATCGATGAGAATTGTGAATACTGCCAGCATGTCGGCGCTTCGAGTTTTGACAGGTCCATGACTATAAAGCGGGGGAGCGATAAGATCGGCGGTACCATAGTCAAGGGTGTTACTTATAACTATATCGAAATTGCAACCACCGATATCGAACGAGGAAGGAGTTTTACGGAATCCGATGAACTCCATAGGAGGTCTGTCTGCGTCGTGGGACCGGATGTGGCAGAAAATCTTTTCCCATACACCGATCCCATCGGACAAAAACTCAAAATCGGTAAATATTACTTTACTATTATCGGCGTAGGGAAACCCCAGGGATCAATTTTGGGCGTCAATCAGGACAACTGGGCAATCACCCCTCTATCGACATACAGTAAATATTTTTCCAGGGGCGGTTCAATTCAGATTTTTGTAAAGGCTGTTGAGTATACTAAAATGGATGAAGCGATGGATGAAGCCCGTGCCATTTTAAGGGCTCGACGTCATGTTAAGTATTCGGAACCGGATGATTTTGAATTCTTCACATCGGAAAGCATGATGGAAATTTATAACAGCTTTACGCAGGGCGCATGGTTGGTTCTTATCGGCGTATCTTCGATTTCTCTTGTTGTCGGCGGAATTGTTATTATGAATATAATGCTGGTTTCGGTTACCGAGAGAACCAGGGAAGTAGGTATCAGAAAGGCTTTGGGAGCCAGAAGAAAAGATATCCTCTGGCAGTTCTTAATCGAAGCGCTGACTCTTTCCATAATCGGCGGGCTTATCGGTATCGGTTTTGGCTCAGCAATCGCCAAAATTATCGCAACCTCCACTCCGCTCCCATCATCGGTGGAAACCTGGTCGATTGTCACCGGCGTTTTGATATCCAGCGTTATAGGCATCTTCTTCGGAATTTACCCGGCAATGAAAGCTGCCCGCATGGACCCCATAGATGCTTTGAGATATGAGTAGGGCTTTATGAAAGTAAGAGATTTATTTGAAAATATCGTTTTAGCCTGGGGCGCTATGAAAGCAAACAAGCTGCGATCTTTTCTGACCATATTGGGTGTTTTCATCGGCGTGGCAGCAGTGATAGGAATGGTTGCAATAGTTCAGGGACTGAATAAGAGCATGGCTGAACAAATAGAATCGCTCGGTTCCAACGCTATCTTCGTGTCGCGATATAAACCGGGAATCAGTATAAACGGTCACAACGAGGAGGAGAGAAACCGCAAGAGACTGACCGTTGAAGATGCCATTGCTATCAAGGAGTTCTGTCCCTCGGTTGAAGCTGTATCCCCTTCTAAATCATGGTGGCAATATCCCGACGGCAATCATGCCAAGTATCGCAATTACGAAGTCTCCAGACCGGAACTGAGCGGTGTTACTCCTGATTATCAGATTGTCTACAACCTCATTCTGCAACAGGGCCGTTTTTTCAACGAAATGGATATGTTTTACCGAACCTACACGGTCGTACTGGGGGCAGATGTTGCCGAGGGATTGTTCCCGCATGAGGACCCTATCGGGAAAATTATCATGGTAAACAAAGGGAAATTTTCCGTTATCGGAGTTGCTGAAGAGCGTAAGTCCCTTTTGGGTAAATCGATGGATAATTACCTGCTTATCCCGCTCTCAACCTACGAAAAAATATATCCCGGCGATGAGGGGGTTTGGATCGGCGTGCAGGCTAAGAATAATAGCCTTATGGATGAAGCAATCGATGAGATGACCGAATTGTTGAGAAGGCGACGAGGAGTTCCTTATGATAAACCGAACGATTTCGCTATATTCACACAGGAAGCATTTATGGATATATACCGGCAGATCACCAGCGCTATATATTTGGTAATGATAGTGATTTCTTCTATCGCATTATTGGTGGGAGGCGTCGGCGTGATGAATATCATGTTAGTGTCAGTAAAAGAACGCACCCGTGAGATCGGCATTCGAAAAGCTATCGGCGCCCGTCGACGAGATATACTTTGGCAGTTTCTGGTAGAGGCTATGGCGATGACCGGCAGTGGAGGACTATTGGGAATTGCCTTCGGTTTATCGGTCGCCATGATTATTAATGCTACCACCCCATTGGCGGCGACAGTGTCAATTCCGTCAATGGTGATAGGATTCAGTTTTTCTGTCGGGGTTGGGTTGTTCTTTGGGATTTATCCGGCCACGCGCGCGGCTAAACTCGATCCGATAGAAGCTTTGAGGTATGAATAGAATTGCCATCCGGAAAAACAATCTTTATCTTTGTTCGTATAATATATATGTAATTGCAGAATAACTCGCATTCATGTTGCGGTTATATAATTAATGGCTTATGTTTATTGATCGGATGGTGAACTCAAATGGGAAAATACAATAAATCGCATATTCTATATATGGTTGCAGTCGCTTTAATCCTCGTTGGAGTAACCACAGTGGAAGCCCAACGTCGTCCTGAGCAATTTCGTGTGGAATCAGCCGGAGCCCCCAATTTTAGCTTCGATTATGCTGTTTTTGCCGAGCCGCCGCAAAACAGATTCATGTTGGATATTTTCATCAGAGTTCCTTTTCAGAACCTGTATTCAATAAAGGAGAATCAGCAAAGGGTATCTAAGTATGAACTTGCTGTTATAATTAGAGATAAAAATGGAAATCAGGTAACGGGAGCGAGTTGGGAGCGGGAATTCGACAATTCTAGTCCGCAGCAATACTCAAAAGAAAGAACGTCTTATTTTCTGGAACGAAGATGGTTTGAGGTGGAGCCGGCTGAATACAAAGTTGAAGTGATTTTGACTGATCGTGTCTCTAACCTGAAATCAATCCACGAATTCGAAGTTGAAAGTAGCCATTTCAGGGCTCCGATGATGCTCTCCGGACTGATATTCACTCAGCCGTTTGATTCCAGCGACATCGTGAATAAAGAAGATTTCATCAGATATGGTAAGTTGGTTCCGCCGGCGGCGTCGGTGTCCTTTGATAGCGAAAAAGATACGCCGGGATTCTATTTCGAATTGTATCCCCAAAACAATATGCCTGATATCATAGGTGTTCGATATGAGATCAAGGAATCGGGAGGCAGTCTGTTGTTGGACGACACTTTAAATGTATCCCGAACCGAAGCCGTGGAGGGGGCGATCCCCGTTTTGAGCAATCTGGATATCTCACAATTATCCCCGGGAAATTATGATTTTGAAGTAATTATTGGCGATAGAGATTTGGAGACAGAGTACGCATCCCGTTCCAAGGTCTTCTTTATCGATTGGTCACTGGCGACTCTGGTAAAAAGGGATTTCGAATATGCGGTGGATATACTCAGGTATGTCGCTTTGCCGGGCGAGCGAGATTCCATTCGCGATGTTGAACCGGATCAGCGTTTGGAAGCGATAAAGTCTTTTTGGGAAACGAGAGACCCCTCTCCCAGTACGCCCGAAAATGAACTGAAGGATGAATATTACAATCGGGTTAGGTATGCGAATCGTAATTTTACCGGATATGGTCGTCCCGGTTATTTATCTGATTTCGGCAGAATCTATATCACATACGGAAAACCCGAGGAAATAGAACGTCATCCATTTGAAATCGATAGCAGACCCTATGAGATATGGTATTATTACCGATATCATCGCAAATTCGTTTTTGTGGATAGAAACGGATTCGGATATTATGAACTTGCCTATCCGGGATCGGGCGCTTTAAGGATGGATTAAACATGAATGTAATTGAGTTTTAAGCTTGGAGGATCAGATGAGTAATTTACTGTGTGCGAAAGTAATAGTGTTTTTGGGCTTGATGATGATATTATCAGCCCAGGGTATTAATGCCCAAAAAAGCCTGGGATTGAGTATAGACGCAGCCTGCTTTCCCGAAGAAGGCGACACCCTGGAAACGTTGCTGGAGGTTTATTACACCTTGCCTCGTTCCCAGTTGAAGTTCGTGCCCAGCGGTGAAAGGTATGAAGCGGCGATGGATATCACCTTGAGACTGGATACGGTAGCTGGTGATTCTGTCGATCAGATAAGCTGGCAGGGAAAAACATCGGTGGAAGACCTGCAGGAATTGAACAGAAAGGAATACAAATTTTTCGATACCGTCCCGGCTTTCGTACGACCGGGAGATTATGTTCTCACGGTAGCGGTGGAAGACGTAAACTCCGGTCTAAATGCAAAAGTTCGAGAAAGGATTACCGTACCGGATTATACCGACCCGGGATTAAAGCTTTCTCAGATTCAACTGGCATACTCCTTAAATCCTGACACGGTCGATATACCATCGGTTAAGGATGGAGTGCTGGTTATTCCCAATGCATCCGGCGTTTTTGTACCGGAGAATAATTTTATCTACTTTTATACCGAGGTTCAAGGGATGCAGTTCGATTCTGAGGACCCCGGTAAATTCGAGGTAAGTGTAGCCGCGCTCGATGCCACGGGTAAGACATTTATGCAATTCTATTCAGCGGAATATGACAAGCCGGGTAGCTCCGCTGTTATATCAAACGGGGTAAATGCTTTTGCATTACCCGACGGTAAATACCAACTCAAGATTTCTGTAGCAGATTTTGATGCGGGTAAGAAAGTTACCAGTATCAAACCATTTATCATCAAGCATTCCGAATATTATGCCATGAATCCCTTAATGCGAGCCCTGTTCCAGTCACATCCCGAAGCGGAAAGGATCGATAGCGAAGAGGATGCGGAATTAGTGCGCAAGCAGATCAGTCATATCGCCAGCGGACGTGAACTTAAAATTTATGACAGCCTAAATCTTGAAGGTAAGAATAACTTCATCAAGGATTTCTGGGAAGAAAGAGACCCCACGCCGAACAACGAACTGAATGAATTTCAGGTGCAGCATTACGCCAGATGGGATTATGCCAATGCTTCCTTTGCCAGACGCAGTTATCAAAAAGGCTGGGCAACCGATAAAGGAAGGATATTTATCATGTATGGTCCTCCGGCAGAGACCGATGATTACAGATTTGAAGTCGACACGGTTCCTTTTGAAATATGGCGGTATTATAACATCCCGGATCAACCGGGAGAGAAAATCTTCGTGTTCGTGGATGAACAGGGACATGGAGATTTTAGATTGTTCCATTCAAATGCCAAAGACGAACCGTA
The DNA here is from genome assembly GCA_014730175.1 of Candidatus Zixiibacteriota bacterium. GTDB lineage: Bacteria > Zixibacteria > MSB-5A5 > UM-FILTER-46-8 > UM-FILTER-46-8 > WJIR01. Next base: position 14,671 of record WJIR01000176.1, on the reverse strand, counting down.
TGTGGATAACTGGCAGGAAAAGCTTCAGGCGAATAAAGTGTTCAGATGATTCTAAAATCGGAATGGCTCAAAAGGAACCGGCAAAATGTAGCCGGTTCCTTTTTTGTTTTGCTGGCTGAGAAATTCTTTGCAAACCGCAAAGATGCTACTTGTTCAGTTTAATTACAGGGGGGCGGATCTCCCGCTGTTTCCGACCGAAAAAGTCTAATGTTAGATTTATATCTTCAATTGTCATTCCGGTATCATAGGTGACGACATTGCAGTTCGTATCTCCATCGGGATCATAACAATCCCAGGGCTCGTTTTCCTCGAAGAGCCATTCGTCATTATCTATATTGTCTATCGCATGTATATATGACGAGTCGATATCATCAACTGAGAATTTCACTTCGAATTGAACCGAGTCAACACCTCCCGAAAAATCCCAGGATGCCAATATGCTGTCAAAGTCAGCATTTATTAAAAGGAAAACCGGATACTGTAGTGATATACCGTCCTGCCGAGTAATGCTGCCGCTTAGAGTAACCGAATCGGTATAGGCGCTATCCTCAGCAAAAGATGCTGTTAATTCAATATCCTCACTCCCGAATGTAATTACAATAGCGCTATCAAATTCGGCGCTATCCTCGAATGCAACATTACCCGCCCACATATCGAATAACCAGCCATTGTCAGGTACAGCGGTTAGCTCTACCTCGGTTCCCTGATGGTAGCAATTGGAATCAGGATCGGACTCGACAGCACCTAAGCCAATGACGGTAACTGTGAGATCATAACAGGGCTGGGGTTTGGGATTAGTACTGTCGTCACTGCAACTGATCTGAGTAAGTAACATGGCAAGCGCAATTATAACGAAGACTATCAACTTAGAAAGTAAGCTCTTCAATTAAGACTCCTTTATAAAACATATCTTATTCAACAAATCTAATCATTAACCCAATTAATCAACCATTGCATTATCTGTCAAGAAATAACCTCGGAGTGTCAGGTATAAGGATGTTAGCAATACTGTTTTTTAAGCGATGTCCTCGATAGGGCAGCGATACATGGACAATCCCGATGCAATCCCGCAGTGTGCGAGAGGCGTCGGGACGTGCGCTCGGTCTCTTTGATATAAAGGTAAACGCCCCGATGCTATCGGGGTTCCCAGCTATTAACAAAGCCCGAAATTTTAACTCAGTCATCATTCTGACACACTTATCCCCGCCATGGCGGGGACAAGAATGCCAATTCAAAACCTACTTCAACAGCGTCATCCGTTTGGTGATGACTTTATCACCGACTGACAATTTATAGAAATAAATCCCGCTGGAATATTGCGATGCATCCCAGTTGACGTTGTGATATCCGGCTTCAACATTGCCGTTTAGCAATGTGGTGACTCGCTGTCCCAGAACATTATAAACATCCAGGTTCACTCTGCTCGCTACCGGTAATTGATAAGAAATCGTGGTGGTAGCGTTGAAGGGGTTGGGATAGGCGTTGTCCAGTGAGAATTCGGTTGGGATGATTTCCTCACCGAAAAAGCCGCCTTCGATTGACCATTCAGTTGCGCCATCTGCAAGACGCGCGCCTGATACCGTGAACGGAAACTCCGCCGAATCGCACTTGGTGTCGGGGCGGTCACCGCAGTAGGCGATATATCCATAAGTTCCCTGCGGCGCCCAATTCGGTACATTCTGCGCGGTATGAGCGGTCAACGATTCACCGGGATCAAGCGGTATATTGTTAAACGCAAACTGGCGATAGAAATTATCCTGATACAGCACTCCGCCCCACACATCGGTAACAATCGGATCGGGTGTTGGATTGCCGATGTATCCGGTTAAACCGAAGCTTCCTCCCGGAGGCACAATCACCGGATCGTCATCAGGCGTCATGTCCACGTCACAGCAAAGGGCGGGGATATACCATTTGATTGCCAGACCATTCTGAATGCGATTACCCGGATTATTGTCATCGCAGTAGTAAGTCAAACCGGAGGGAAGCACGTCGTACTCCATTCCTACCGTTGCTGATTCTCCATGCCCTCCGGGGAGATCGTTGACATATTGGTATTGATAGATGATTGAACCATCTTCATAAAGAATCGCTTCGAATGCCAGCGTATCATCTTTCTCCGCGTCGAGTTTCGCCTGCCATTGTACTACGAAGAAATCGTTATCCGGTTCATCAAAGTACTGATAATAAACTCCCTGGCCTTCCTCGTAATGAATATACAGTCTGTCCCAGAATACCGCCAATAGCGGCGCATGAGGTGTGGATTCATCCGGCAAAGGACAATCGTTGGTGCTGAGCCAGGAATCGCGGGAACCGAGATGCAGCTCGCCATGGGAATTCACCCATATCGAATCATACATCTCGCCGTAGAACTCCATGGAGAATCCCATTGGGATCCCATCGGACATGAAATAATGGCTGGTCGGCTCTATCTGGGTTCCGGTCTCGGTGATATCGATCCAGTTGTATTCAGGACCGCCTACGATAGTGTTATCGATAAATTCATATCCGAAATCATCGGGACCGCCGGTTCCCTGGTGGTCATAGGCGTAGACAGTTGTCTGAGCCGTGTCATCATTCGGATCCTGGTCACCGGGATTGATTACGGTAGCGGTGAAGGTATAATCACCTTCTATATCGGGAGTGAACATTACACTGAAATCAACCTGCACCATATCAAGGGATTCCAATGTGATATCGGTTTCGGTTTCATTATATACTTCGTTCGAATTCGGATCAACCACCGTCATATTCAGATCGAATGTCTGCTGAGTGAGTCCCAGATTCTGCACGGTAGCCGCCGGTTGATAATCCTGCCCGGTGATCATGAATCCTGACGGTGAATCAACCGATAGAGCTGCGATGTTATCATCCAGTAGGGCGATTTCGTAAACGGTGAAATCATCGAGGAACCACCATCCGAGATACGATGGATCATCCTTTACATAATGCAATCCGAATTTAACATTGCTTTGCCCCTGAGCCCAGGAACTGATATCGAAACCACGCCAGCTTTCCGCTTTGCTGGTATTGCGGTCATCCTCGATGGTATAAAGCGCCACCAGGTGTTCCCAGGTTTCTCCGCCGTCGATGGAACCCCAGACCATGGCGGAGTCGGTATCATCATAATTGTCATCCCAGTAGCTATTATAGAAAGCAACGCTGCAAATAGCCGCATCGGAGAATGAAACGGTTGGGCTGATAAGCCATTCATCGGCGGTTTCATCATTTTCCTGGTCATAAGCTCTACCCACCGTATCAGGCCAGGAACTGTAGTACCAGCGCGACCAGTCGTTATCGTTGGGGGGATCGGGACCATACTCATTTATAATTGTCCATCCTGCCGGCGGATTATCCCCATAAGGTCCCCATTCGCCGTTGAAATCTTCATAGAGCAAAGTATCGGTAACATCGCCTTCGATGGTTGGCTCATCGATATACCAGCTAAGCACATAATATCCTTGAAGATAGAATGCGATTTTCACGTCGCTTTCGCCCGCTGCCCAGCTTGAGATATCAAATATTGCGGTGTCGGGATCGTTCAAGGCGCCTATGCTGGTATCGTAAACAGCTATTTGATGCGCCCAGGTATCGCCGCCATCAACCGAACCCAGAACGAATGCGGTATCGGGATTGCTGTTACTGTTGGAATGCCGTTGTTTGAACGAGAAATTTACCGTCCCTTCGGCAGAACAATCCACAGATGGCGAGATAAGCCAATCGCCGATAGCATTAACGCCATCGAAAAGCACTCTGGCTAAATCCCCATTCCAGTATTCCGGATATGCGTTGTTTTCATATCGCGACCATGAAGTCTCATCCCATTCCTGAATTCCGTTGTCAATCACAGTCCATCCGGGAATCGGATTATTTTCTATTGGTCCCAGTGTGCCGCTGAAATTCTCGGAGATTAGAGTATCCGCAGCCCGAGTTTGCGGCAAGTTGCTTTGGCTGTCCTCTGCTGCGAACGAAGTTGCGGCGTTAAAAGTAAAAAGCACAATTGTAAAAGCAGCAAAGAAGATTTTCGCATAACGATTCATTCGGTTCTCCTTTCCAAAAGAGGAGTTACAATTTTCAAAGATCTTACGATTAAAGCGATTGAAGAAAATCGAAGTATATTGATCTCGGCTAATTGTGTATAAAATAGGGGAAATTTTTAAAAAAGCAACCTTTAATAATTTTAAGTATTTTTCTATTTCAAATCTATAAAAACTCCTTGACAAAACTCCGATATATTTCGTAAAATGACACTTCTAAACTATAATGTACCCACTTTTTTTTGATTGAGCATGTGAAACAAATAACAATCATAAAATCAGGAGTTTAAAATGGCTACTTTAAAGGAAAAATTCGCCTCTCAAATACCCGGGATTCGCGAAGATTTGAAAAAGCTTGCCGCGGAAAAAGCCGATAAGGTTATCTCGGAAGTGACCGTAGCGCAAGCGTACGGCGGTATGAGAGGTGTAAAGGCGATGATCTGCGATACCTCCGTTGTTGATCCCGACAAAGGTTTGATCATCCGCGGTATTCCGATCCTGGAAGGCTTGACAGAAAAATGGCCTGAAGAAATCTACTGGCTGCTGCTCGTCGGCGACTTGCCAAATGAAGATGAAGTGAAAACACTGCAGAAAGACTATGCTGACCGCGCGGATGTACCCGGTTATGTATGGGATGTTCTGAAGGCTATGCCGAAGGACTCGCATCCGATGGCTATGCTGGACACCGCCATTCTGGTTCTGGAATATGAATCTATATTCCGTAAACGCTATACCGAAGGCATTAAAAAGACCGAATACTGGGATCCCGTATATGAAGACTGCCTGAATCTGCTCGCAAAACTTCCCGGTATTGCGGCGGGTGTCTATCGCATTCGCTACGGGAAAGGCGATCCGATCCCGTACGACAAAAACCTCGACTGGGGCGCCAACTACGCCAAGATGCTCGGTCTCGACGACCCTTCGGGTGAATTCAAGGATCTGATGCGCTTGTACCTCACTCTTCATTGCGACCATGAAGGCGGCAACGTATCCGCTAACACTGCCCATACCGTTGCCTCGGCGCTTTCCGATCCATACTATGCCGTTTCGGCAGGTTTGAACGGACTGGCTGGCCCTCTGCATGGTCTGGCTAATCAGGAATGCCTGAAGTTCGTACTGGAGATTAAGGACAAATTCAAAGGCGCACCATCCGAAGAGCAGCTCAAGCAGTTTGCATGGGATACATTGAACGCCGGTAAGGTGATTCCGGGTTATGGTCACGCTGTACTGCGCTGCCCCGATCCGCGTTTCATCGCTTTCCGCGATTTCGGTCTGGAACACTGCCCCGATGATCCTGTATTCAAGATTGTTGACATGATCTTCCAGCATATTCCGGGCGTACTGATCGAGCATGGAAAAGCCAAGAATCCGCAGCCTAACGTGGATGCCGGTTCAGGTTCGCTGCTTTATCACTATGGTTTGCAGGAATTCCCGTATTACACGGTGCTCTTCAGCGTTTCCAGGGCGATGGGAATGTGCTCGCAGATGATTATCAATCGCGCTATCGGCACACCGATCACCCGTCCGAAATCGGTTTCCACCGAATGGGTCAAGGAAAACGCCTAACCAGAATAATTCGCAAATATTGACAATGATGTGCGGTCGGGTGCCCCCACCCGGCCGTTTGCACCTAAGATCCGCACCCGAGAGCTTGTCCTTCGGGGATTGAAAGTGCGATCGGGTGCCCCCACCCGACCGCAAAGGAATAGCATATTAACAAAGCTGCCCCGTTGTGGGCAGCTTTTTTCGTATATATTTCATTGCAAGCGACGTACGGTAGGTCGGGTAAACAATGCCACCGCTTCGATATGAGGGGTCTGAGGGAACATGTCCAAGCAGGTAAGGCGTTCGAGTCTGTATCCGGTTTCGATAAGGTCTGCGCAATCCCGTGCCAAAGCCGGCGGATTGCATGAAACATAAACCAGCTTGGGCGGATTCAGTTGCGCTATTTGCGGTATCATTTTGGGATGCATCCCTGCGCGCGGAGGATCTGCTATTACAACATCGAAATGCTGCCCGCTGGTATTTGCGATCTTCAGATAATCGAGGCTGTCATAAACGTAAAATTCACAATTACCAATCCCGTTAATATCCCTGTTGGTAATCGCATCTTCGATAGCCGAACTCTCCGAATCGACCCCAATCAGATTTTGCACTTTATCCTGAATCGAGAATGATATGGAGCCGGTTCCGCAATACAGATCCAGAACCTTTTCATTTCCCTGACATCCTGCGAACTCGGCTACTTCGGCAAACAGCGATTCGGCAGTCAGCGAATTGGTCTGGAAAAATGAGTTGGCTGAAATTTTAAATTTGGTGCCGGAGATCTCCTCGTAAATAAAGGGATCGCCAAGAACCGGGTATTCGTATTCGCCGTAAGCGATTGTCGCTTTTCTGGTATTGACATTATTAACCACAGAGGTTATACCAACCCGGTCAGCATCTATCCGTTGGAGTATTTGTCCGATTTCCGACTCGGCGGATTTCAGCGTAACCAGATTTACCATTCGCTGACCGGTTCTTTTCCCCTCTCTTATCATACAATAACGCAGCAAGCCTTCATGGCATTTCTGATCGTAGGCGGGAATCGATAGCTCCTGAGCCGCCTTCCTTACAGCAGCCACGATAGCAGCGGACTGCTCCGACTGTAGAAAGCATTCCTCAACATCGAAAACTCTTCCCCATCTTCCGCGCGGATGCAAACCCAACTGCAGTTCATTATCAGCGCTCAGTCCGAAGGAATATTCCATCTTATTCCGATAGTAAAACGGTTGTTTTGATAAGATTAGTTTTATTTCGGGTATCTCAGATAAACCGCCCACCTGTTTTAGCGAATCGTGTATCTGGCTACGTTTGTATTCCGCCTGTTTCTCATAAGCAAGATGCTGCAGGCGGCATCCGCCGCATAGAGGGAAATGTTTGCATCTCGGTTCGATTCTGTCCGGTGATGGGGAATCGATTTGGATTATCCTGGCTTCGGCATAATTCTTCTTACGCTTTATAATCTCAGCGGTTACATCTTCACCGGGTAAAGCCCCGGAGACGAAGATAACAAAATCATCGATCTTACCGACCCCCATCCCTCCAAACGCTAGATCTGTTACCGGTAATCTTACCTGTTCGCCTTTATTAGGAACTGCCATACTATACTACAACTCAAAGAAATTCTTTATTATTCTTACGAAGCTCTCTTTTTCGTTCTCGGGTCTGTCATTTTGAAACTGCAATTCGGAGGTTGCCTGCAGTGTCTCCTTTATCTCCTTGGAACGTGTCGTGATTTTCTCGCTAAGCTGTTCAACCAGCGCGGGATTCTGCATCAATATACCTTTGAAATTCTCCCTGGTAATCTCGACCAGTTCCGAATCCTGTGCGCATCTAACCGTAGCGGTCCTATTCTCACCGGTGAAAAGAGACATCTCTCCGATAGACTCGCCAGGTCCTAACCTCGCCATCTCCACCTCGCGTCCATTCTGTGAAACCAGTACCCGGGCTTCACCGGAGATAATCACGAACATGGAATTCCCCTCATCGCCTTGTATGATTATATCCTCGTTTACACCGTATAGCTGAAATGCGGAATCCTCGGTAAGCTTCTCGACCTCCTCATCGGATAAATCAGCAAACAACTCGTGTGAACGCAGGTATCTTCGGACTTTTTTCCTGTTAGCCTTCTCATCGTCTTCTTTCATTCTTTCCGCCCATGCCATCGGACGCAAGGTGCGAATGGGGAAAGGAATCTCGATTCCTTCGCGTTTAAATTTATACCAAAGCCGTGATACGAACTCCTCACCGATTTCTTCTCGCATGGAATAATCATCAATGAAGTATTTGCATTCGTAATTTATGGAAAAGTCGGAGTATTCGATAGCCCGCATGCTTGGCGGCGGGTTTTTCAGAATACCGGGAATCTGCGCGGCAACCTCCTCTACGGCTTTCTTGACTTTATTGGGGGGATCATTGTAACTGGTGCCGATATTTAAAAAGCGCCCCTGAACCGGTTCTGGTTCAGTATAATTTATAATCTCCGCTTGTGAAATCGAATTGTTGGGGATGATTACAAAGTTATTCTCGAGGGTTTTTATACGTGTCGCTCTCCAGCTTATCCCCACAACCTCACCTTGCTGGCCGGCGACTTGCACCCAATCGCCCACCTTGAATGGCTTTTCAATATGCAGCGCCACTCCCGCAAGAACATTACTAAGCAAATCCTGAAGCGCTAAACCGATAACTGCGGTCAAAACTGCCGATGAAACCAACACCGTGGACAGATCTAAGTTGAACACGCTCAGTAGTACGGCATAAACCACGATTAGCAGAATCGCCATTCGAAGAACATCCCTGGGTAATCCGGGAGTAACGGTTCTTCGATCCCGATGCAGGAACATATCGAAGATGGAATATTCGATTGTGACTACGGTCAGGTATCCGGCAAGTAACAACACAATAGTGAGTATTACATCCTGGGCTATATTATCCCTTAGCCCCAAGCCCCAAAGCAAAATATACAGCGTAAAAAGGATGTTAGCACTCTGGGCTATCCTTCGGTGCTTATAGATGGTGGGGATGCGCTTGAGATAGCGCAGTAAGAATCTTATAACCAGATAAGCGACACCGGCATAAACAAACGCCAGCGCTATGGTTTCTAATTGAGTAAGAGGTAGCGATTCAATGAATTCCTGCATAGCAATAATTAAATCCCTGCCATTAAATCTCGCAAGCGTAAAAAGATGTAAAGCAACGGCGCCGCAAATAGCACCGAATCAAATCGATCCAGAACACCACCGTGTCCGGGAATAATCCGCGAGGAGTCTTTAACATCAACCGCTCTCTTCAACGAAGATTCGAAAAGATCCCCTACTACGCCTATCCCGGATATGATTATCGACACAGGTAGTAAAAATGTTAACTCGGAGGGCGGTAGAAACGTAAAGCATATAACCACGGCTGAAAGTAATGCACCCAAAAATCCCCACCATAAACCCTCCACCGTTTTGCCCGGGCTTACTTCCGATGCCAGTTTCCTCTTGCCGGTTGCCCTACCGCCGAAATAAGCGGCGGTATCGGCACACCAGATAATGATAAACATAGCAACAAGCCATTTTCCCCCATCAGGGTCAAAGTGAGAAAGAAGGGGAATGGCGGCGAGCAACACTCCGGGATAGATCATGGCAAATATGGAATTTACCAAACTGTTTTTTAGGGTCTGAACATTGTTGGAGAAAACCGCTACCAGAGCCATAATCAAAGCGGTTATGATTACCACCAGGAGCCCGATCTGAAACTGCTGATACGAAAACAAAAAGGTTACAATCGCTACGGGTAAAGGAAGTAGATATTTAACGAAGCGTCCGGATTTTGACAGGAGGTATGACAGCTCATAGCTGCCGATCAATGATACCATAGAGGCGAATACAACTATCGGTAATCCACCATACAGAGATATATAAATAATAACAGGGATAGCGATTATCCCCACAAGTACCCGAGATAAGAGATTTTTGCTTATAGCCAAAATCAACCCGAGGACTTGGGAGGTACACAGCCGAACCGACGCTCGCGGGATTGGAAATCAAGGATAGCGTTAAACAAGGCATCCTCGTTAAACTCAGGCCAGTACGTAGGCGTGATGTATAGTTCAGTATATGAGGTCTGCCAAAGCATAAAATTGGAGATACGCATCTCGCCGGAAGTTCTTATTAGAAGGTCCGGATCGGGCAGTGAGGTAGTATATAGATAGGAGGCAAAGAGATGTTCATCGATATGACTGACATCGATCTTACCGGCCATGCAATCGGACACTATCGAGCGCACGGCGTTAATAATCTCTCCCCTGCCCCCGTAATTCAACGCAAGGTTCAAGGTCATACCGGTATTATGCTTGGTTCTTTCAACCGCATAATGGAGTATTTCTCTCTGCGCTTCCGGCAGACCTTCGATATCGCCGGTGGTAATAAGCCTTACATTGTTCTCATCGAGTTCATCTATCTCATCCCGTGTCGTCTCATAGAGCAACTTCATAAGAGCATCCACCTCGAACGGGGGCCTGCACCAATTCTCCGAGGAAAACGTGAACAACGTTAGATAATTGATACCTATATCATCCGCAGCACGCACCACCTTTTTCACAGCGCGCACGCCGGCGATATGCCCTTCGGTTCGCATCAGTCCCTGTTTGCGCGCCCACCTTCCGTTCCCATCCATTATGATAGCAACATGCACCGGTAATGGACGCTTGCTTGCTTTTATTTGAAACTTGAGGTTTTCTGTTTTTACTGCTGTTTCCATTTAACTCAATCGCATGGTCTCAAGGGGGCAGACCCTTAGACTTCCATAACTTCCTTTTCCTTTTTCTCCACTAACTCATCAATGCTTTTCGTATATTTATCGGTGACCTCCTGCACCTGATCCTGACCCTTGCGCATCTGATCCTCGGATATCTCCTTATTCTTATCCGCAGTCTTCAATCTATCATTAGCATCGCGCCTGACATTGCGAATCGCTACTTTGCAGTCCTCGCCGAATTTCTTGACTAATTTAACAGTTTCTTTCCGGCGTTCCTCGCTCATCGGCGGGATCGGTATTCGAATGATGTTTCCTTCGGTTGATGGATTCAAGCCCATCTCGGATTTCATTATCGCCTTCACAACCTCATCCACCATATCCTTCTCCCAAGTTTGAACTACTAACAATCGCGGTTCGGGAGCTGATACATTCGCTACCTGGTTAATAGGAACCTTAGTTCCGTAATATTCAACACGCAGATTATCCAGTAGCGCGGGAGATGCCTTGCCGATACGCATTGATTTCAATTCCGCATCCAAAGCATCTACTGATTTCTTCATTCTGCTTTCAATGTCTTTTAACACATCTTTAATCATAATTCCACTCTTTTGAAAAATTAATTAACTAAAGTTCCGATCTTTTGCCCTTCTAAGGCTTTACGCAAATTACCTTCATCGTGCAGATTGAAAACAACAATGGGAATCTTATTATCCATGCAGAGCGATGTAGCAGTTGAATCCATTACCCGTAGATGTTTATTAAGGACATCAATGAAACTCATATTATCGAATTTTATGGCATCGGGATAGATGACCGGATCATCGCTGAAAACCCCATCGACCTTCGTGCCCTTTAGAAGAATCTCTGCGCCGATTTCGGTCGCTCTTAATGCCGCTGCGGTATCTGTAGAAAAGAACGGATTGCCCGTGCCTGCCGCCAGAATAATGGTGCGTCCCTTCTCCAGGTGCCGCAATGCCCGACGGCGGATGTACGGCTCAGCAAATCTATCCACATTGATGGCGCTCATAACTCTGGTCGGAATTCCCTTGTCTTCCAATCGAGCCTGAAGCGCAAGTGAGTTTATCAGAGTTGCCAGCATTCCCATATTATCACCGGAAACACGGCTGATTCCAAGTTGTTCGCCAAGGGTGCCGCGGAAAATGTTACCACCTCCAACAACTATACCCATCTGTAAACCCTCGCGGGCTACATCAGCTATCTCATCGCAGAATCCATCAATCACCGAAGGATTTAGTCCGAATTCAGCATCTCCCATCAACATCTCGCCGGAGACCTTTAAGAGTACCCGACGATACGCAAAAGGGTATTCACGTTTAGCGCCGCTCATCCACTCTCCGCATTATTCGCCTATTCTGAAACGTGCGAATCTTCTAATAGAGATATTCTCCCCAATCGTAGCGATTTTCTCCGTCAGCAGATCATTGATTGTTACATTAGGATCCTTGACGAACGGTTGTTCGATCAGACAAACTTCCTGATAATACTTCTCCAGTTTTCCATCAACGATTTTATCCACGATTTTTTCCGGTTTCCCCTCACCGATAGCCTGGGTGCGATATATCTGCCTCTCCTCCTCGATTAACTTGGGATCGAGTTCCTCTCTTTCCACGACTATCGGATTAGAGGCGGCTATTTGCATCGCTATGTTCTTCACAAACTCACGGAAATCTGCATTCCTTGCTACGAAATCGGTTTCGCAATTAACTTCCACCAACACCCCCAATTTGTCCCCAGGATGTATATACGAATATATTATCCCTTCGTTCACCGCGCGATCAGCCTTTTTGGCGGCTTTCAGCACGCCTAACTCACGCAGATAACTTGTAGCCTTTTCAATATCGCCGTCGCACTCTTTAAGCGCTTTCTTGCAGTCCATCATCCCAGCTCCGGTTTTCTCCCGAAGCTCTTTAACCATCGATGCAGTTATTTCCATTGTCTAACCTCTATATTCAAGTTCTATCGTTTTCTTTTTGGGTTACTTCGGAACCTTTTTCAGCTCCTTTCGCCTTTTCCTCGGTCTCAACAGTTTCTCCCTTACCAGAAACCTCAGGACTTTCTTCTCTTGCCGGCTTGGCGCTAACCTCGGTTTCCGTCTCGAATTCCTCAACAGCGGCTTGTTGTTTTCCTTCTGCAACAGCCCCCGAAATAGCGCGAGTGATTACCGAAATCGATTTGATAGCATCATCATTGCCTGCTATCGGATAATCGATAGGATCGGGATCAGTATTGGTATCGATTATCGCAATCACAGGAATATCAAGCTTATTCGCCTCCGCAACCGCTATCCTCTCCTTTTTAGCGTCAACCACAAAGACTAAGTCCGGGAGTTTGTACATATCAATTATACCCCCGAGAACATTCTTAAGTTTCTCGCCATGTTTGCGTAGGCGAAGGACTTCCTTCTTTGTCATCTTCTCGAAGGTGCCGTCTGCCTCCATCTTGTCGATCTCTTTTATCTTCCTGATACTTTGCTTGATTGTCTGAAAATTCGTGAGCATCCCACCAAGCCATCGTTCGCCTACATAGAAAGCTCCCGCCTTTTCCGCTTCCTCCCGAATTACCTCCTTAGCTTGTTTTTTGGTGCCCACCATCAAAATGCTTCCGCCGTTCGCCGTTACATCGCGAACCTTTTTGACGGCGCGTTGGATAGAAAGTACCGTCTTATGCAGATCAATTATATAGATTCCATTACGGGCGGTGAAAATATACTTTTGCATTTTAGGATTCCAACGTTTGGTTTGATGCCCAAAATGCACGCCCGCTTCTAACAATTCCTTTACTGTAATATTCATTTACACCTCTTATGAATGGGTTAATTCCTCCATTTACTTCATCTCCTCATTCACCCTCGATACGGGACCCGAATAAGAATCGGTAAATGTGTGGCATGTTTGATTCGGAAAGTCTGCCGCTTTCCGGTTAATCGGTTTAACGCTTGGAGAACTGGTAACGCTTGCGAGCCTTTACCAATCCATACTTCTTACGTTCAACCATTCGAGGATCCCTGGTTAAGAGACCTTCCTTCTTTAAAATAGGCCTTAATTCTTCGTTTGCCTTGACTAACGCCCTTGAAATGGCGAGACTGAGGGCTCCGGACTGTCCCGTGAAACCTCCACCCCGCGCTCTACAAACTAAATCGTAGTTGCTCTTGGTTTCGGTGATTTCCAACGGCTTATTGACCTCCTGGATAACAATAGGTCTGCCGAAGTACGTCTCCAAATCTTTATCGTTTACGGTAATCTTGCCGGAACCGGGAGTGAGGTTCACGACTGCCGTCGCTGTCTTTCTTCTGCCTACTGCAGTAATCGGTTTATCTGCCAATATTTATCCTCCGGGGACTACTTGATTTCCATTTTTACAGGTTTCTGTGCTTTATGCGGATGTTCCGGACCGGCATAAACATGTAGTTTCCGGTATAGCTTTCTGCCGAGTCTGTTCTTAGGTAACATACCCTTAACTGCATGCTTTATTATCTCTTCAGGCTTGTCCCGCTTCATTCTCTCATAACTTACTATCTTCTCACCGCCCGGATATCCGCTGTATCTGAAGTATGTCTTCTGCTGAGGTTTGCTTCCGGTCAATGCTATCTTATCAGCATTTACCACAATAACATAATCCCCGGTATCCATGTGAGGTGTAAAAACCGGATTATATTTACCGCGTATCCGTTTGGCAACCTCTGCCGCCAGACGTCCCAGAACCATACCTTCAGCGTCATATAACAACCATTTCTTCTCGATTTCGGTTGGCTTAGGTATTACTGTTTTCATATTTGATCCCAAATTAAAATTCCACTAAAAATCATATCGGCTAATTTGACTAAATCTCTCAATATATAATGATAAAACATCGTGTCAAGTAAAAACAACAGTATTTATCATTCTATTTTGTGCTATATCAGTTAAATCAACATGTCAGATCGAATCGCTGAAATAAAACCAATACAATAACTTAGCCGAAATTCCCTTTGATTTCTTCCGGCGCGATATTCCCCTTATCGGTTATAAACAAAGTCACAAACTCCGACGGAGTAATGTCGAATGCCGGATTATAAATTTCTATCTCGCAATTAACAGCAGCATAAGATTTTTTATCGGTAATTTCATCGGATGAGCGAAACTCTATAGGGATTCTCTCGCCCGTTTCGGTATCCGGGTCGAATGTCGAATATGGCGCCGCTACATAAAACGGTATATTAAAATGCCTTGCCATCAAAGCTATATTGAATGTACCGATTTTATTGGCAGTATCACCATTCATAGCGATTCTATCGGCTCCCACAATTACCTTGTTGACCTTGCCCGTGGACATTAATGATGCAACCATATCAT
>WJIR01000175.1 GCA_014730175.1 Candidatus Zixiibacteriota bacterium | reverse complement strand
GGTCGCCGCACCCGACAGCGTTCATAGTGTGCGGTTGGGTACCCTCGAAGCTGTCTCAAAACCTCACAGAGATTGCTTCGTCGCTATCCCGATGAAATCGGGACAATGATGGAAGTCGAAGTCATTGTGAGCCCAAGGCTTACGCAGGGCGCGGCAATCCCCTATTTTAATACTATGCCTTAAACTTGGGTTTTGAGACAAGTTCCCCCTCACCCGACCGCATTCGTGCGCGGCAGACCTCCTAGTCTACCGGCTTGACATAAAACCAAACAGGCATACGTCTCCGTATGCCTTGCACGAATACAACATGCTTACCCTGGCTTCGGCGGGTTAAGCATACTACCCATTCGCAGACAATAATGTCTGCGCTACCATCTACGTTCCGTAGGCGCTGTTCGCCATAGAAAATTCGGATATAGATCACAAGCCGGATTCAGTATAAATCGAGGGAATTTTTTTATTCCAATTAAATCAGCGAAAAGAATTGACTTAGCGGCAATTATTTATTAAACTTGTAATGAATTTCGTAGGTAACCTACTTAATCAAATCTTCGTCTGTTATGAGTAACCCAAAAATCGAAAAGGAGACTTTTATGAAGAAGATTGCCCTTCTTGTAGCGTTAGTTTGCCTGATCCTTACCTCAACGCTTCTCGCATCCGAAAGAATGGTATTAGGCGAAAATTTCACCAATACCAGTTGTGGTCCATGCTATAATGCCGATCCTACGTTAAATTATCTTGCTGAAAATTATCCCGATGAGCTTTCGATCATTCGGTATCACGTTTGGTGGCCCTCAAGCGGCGATCCGTTTTACCAGTACAATATACCGGAGAATCAGGCTCGTAACAATTATTATGGGAACAACTATGTTCCTCGCTTTTACATCGACGGTATTGTCGATGGTGAATATTACTATGATCGTTGGGAAGGTTTATTCTTATCCCGTCTTTCGGAGCCGAGCCCGCTGGAAATCGATATAACCGGAAGTTATAACGAGGATACCAGGGAAGTAGACCTGGATATATCGGTCACTGCTACGGACGAAATAACCCAGGATGACCTGAGATTCCAATGTGTATTAACCGAATCGGATATCTACTTCAACGCTCCCAATAACATAGACTATCACCATCAGACTATGCGGGATATGATACCGGACGCTAATGGCGAATCGTTCGATATAGCCAACGGGGAAACGGTGAACTTTGAGAGAACTTTTGTTGTGGATGATATCATTGAGGTTGATAACAGTCATATTGTAGTCTTTGTTCAATCCCATCCGTCTAAAGAGGTTTTGCAGACCGGCAAAGTCAAAGTGACAGACCTATCCCAGCCGTTGATGCTGGAGGTGCATATTGTACCGGATGAATCCCCGGTAATTGTACCCGCAGGAGGATCATTCGGCTACGGCGCCGCATTGGTTAATCTCTCCGACCAGGCGGCAATTGGCGATGTATGGGTTATGGTTAATTATCCGGAATATGGCATGTATGGTCCGGTGAAACTGATCACGGAGATTCCTTTGGCTCCCAACGACACCTTAATCACTTACACACCGGTTCAGCATATTCCCAATTTCGCTCCTCCCGGTATGTATGATTATATTGCGTATGCAGGGCTTTATCCCGATTTAGAGGTCTCAACCTCCTCATTCGAATTCGAAGTGGTTGCTCCGCGCGGCGGCAGCGCTACGGGCTGGGATCTTTCCGGCTGGTTTAACGCTGAACAATCATTACCGTCGGAAATAGTCCTTGAGGATAACTACCCGAATCCATTCAACGCTCAGACCAGTATCCGTTTCAGCCTTCCTTCATCGGCGCAGGTTTCGCTGGAAATTTATAATCTGATGGGGCAGAAGCTGGTGACACTGGTTGATGGGTACCGCGAGGCCGGACAACATACCGCTTCTTGGAATGCAGCGAATTATTCATCGGGTATTTACCTGTACAAATTACAGGTTGGCGACCAGGTTTATACTCAGAAAATGAGTTTACTTAAGTAGCTACAATCTGACAATCTTCACTTTTCAGGGTCAGGCTTATCCTGACCCTTTTTTATTTTAACTCCTCCCTTATGAAACCGACACGAGTGGAACAAATAGTGCTTTAACAATGTTTCTATATAGTTGACAATGTAGCTCAACTTTATTCGCGTCATCAGGTTTAACGCAGCAAGGTTATGATGGTAGTAGATGTGACCTTGTTATAACTTAATCAGAAAAGGAGAGAGCATGTTTAGCAGAAGCAAATGGAGAGTTTTCTATGCAATTGGGCTGGTTGTAACCGTGGCGTTACTGGCGCCATCATCGTATGCGGGAAACGTAGACGTAGCAATTCAGAATTTTTCGTTCGTCCCGGAAGATGTAACAATAGGGGTAGGGGATGAGGTTCGATGGGAGAATTTCGATGGAGTTAATCATACATCAACCTCTGACGACGGTGTATGGGATTCAGGCGTAATACCCCCGGGAGAAAGGTTTGAATTTCAGTTTAATACGGCTGGCGAGTATCCTTATCATTGCTCTATTCATCCGATGATGACCGGCAATGTTACTGTACTCCAGTGCGTATGCGAAGTAGATATGATTCCGGACAATCCCCCGGTTCAGGTTCCGCAAGGAGGATCCTTTTCTTATACCGGAATCCTGGAAAACGAATGTAATCAACCGATGATGTATGATGTCTGGGTTATGATTCGTCTCCCCGATTCCAGCCTCTTCGGTCCCGTGCAACTGTTTCAGAATGTCCCGATTGGCGGTAATCAGATCATCACCGTTCCCAATATAGTCCAGAATGTGCCAAATTTCGCGCCTCTGGGTTCCTATCGTTACATTGCCTATTGCGGAGATTATCCGGATGATTTTCACGATACCGGTTCATTTCAGTTCACCGTTGTCTCCGGATTGAATGGTAAAAATGACGAATGGAGTCTTTCAAGCTGGTTTGATGATACCGAGGAAATCCCGTCAGAAGCTAATATTCTCGGGAATTATCCAAATCCGTTTAATGCCCAAACCAATATTACGTTCGATGTTCCCTCAACCGGTAAGGCAAAACTGGAAATTTATAACCTGTTGGGTCAGAAAGTGTCCACCTTGCATGAAGGTAATCTTGATGCCGGACGTCACACAGTGAGTTGGGATGCAGAGAATGTCTCCAGCGGCGTATATTTCTACAGATTATCCACCGACGATGTAACAATCACACGGAAGATGAATCTGGTGAAGTAAAATAGAGTTGTGTTTATGAGATAGAGGGGAATTCGCCTGAATTCCCCTTTTCGTTTAGGTAGCATTATACAATCACAATATGGTCTCAATCAGAAAATATACATTACTTATAGGAGAGGTTTATAGTTTATGAGGTATTTAATAACATTTTTAGTAACAATTATGACAGTGTTGGTTGGTGGATTCGCTTACGCGCAGGGACCTGACCTTACTCCGCTCTCGTTTCTTAGCGGAAACGATGCGATAGGTCCGGCGGCTGGCGATCAGGTAGATCCCGATATCGCCAGGGGCGACGGCATGTATCTGGCAGTATGGACCGATAGCCGTACCAGTTTATTAGCTACTCTGGTTGAGACTCAATCAGAAAGCGACATTTATGCGGCGCGCATCGATTTTGATGGAAATCTCATCGATTCAATTCCAATAATCGTCGATCCGGACGGGGGAGCGCAGGAGAATCCCGAAGTACACTGGAACGGCGAGAACTGGTTGGTGGTATGGGAAAGTCAGAAGCTTAATCCTCAGGGATATTATTATTCGGCGCATATAATGGCGGCGAGAGTATCGCCTCAGGGCGAAGTAATTGACAGCCCACCAATTACAGTGTATGAATATCCCTGGTCAACATCGGCAATGTTCTCGGCGACCGCTGCCGGCGATGGTTGGGCTGTCATATCACAAGGCACATCCGGCGGAGAAGCTGATACCAGAGGATTCCGCATAGCTTCCGACGGTACGGTACTTGATCCAAATGGAATAGTCGTGCTGGAGGAGACATATTATCTTAGATTCGATCTCAATATATCATTTGCCCAGGATGAGTATCTCGTAGTCTGGGAAGGCGGCAGGATCAAGGGGATCCGCCTGGATACGGAATTGCAGTGGATCGATTCCGGATTCTTCAATATAGGTCCAGCCTCCGCATTAGGTCCCCAATTAACATCCAACGGCGCTGATTTTCTGGTCGGTTTCGTGAATTCGACTTACGCCCATGTTGCGCGTGTTTCCTATGAGGGGGAAGTACTCGATCCAAATGGAATACAACTCGGAAACCAATCAGTAGGCGGAAGCTTTACACGCGTAGCGTGGGACGGCAATGTATGGTTCGGCGCCTGGGGTGAAACGTGGGGTGGAATGTATGCGGCGCGAATCGACACCAGCGGCAACGTACTTGACCCGGGGGGCGAATTTTACCCCGGACTGGATGTTGACGCAATAACCACCGGTATCAATGGTGGCATTATGGTGGTTTATGAGGATATGGTTTCGGACTCCCCGACTCCCAGCGACATTTTTGTATTCCGTTTATACTATGATATGACAAGGGATGACGAATATGTGGCTTCACAGGGAGCGCCATCTCAGACTAATCCTCGGATCGCAGGTGATGACGCCGGTTGGATGGCGACTTTCTTAAGCCATGTTTCCGATAATCGCCGAGTGATGGTTCATGCGCTTGAAGCGGATGGCTCTCCATCAATTGCTGAACCGGTGGAGGTGGCAAGTGGTAATCTATTATCGAAACCCTCGATAGCTTACAACGGATCGTTGTATATGGTGACCTGGCATGACGGCGATGTGGATTCTATCTACGCGCGCCGTGTTTCGCCGGATGGTACACCTATCGATACTGAGCCTATTACTATCATGAGAGGTTTCGAAGCAGACGTTGCTGCGGTAGGGGATACATTTTTGGTGGTTGCCAT
The DNA here is from genome assembly GCA_014730175.1 of Candidatus Zixiibacteriota bacterium. Lineage (GTDB taxonomy): Bacteria > Zixibacteria > MSB-5A5 > UM-FILTER-46-8 > UM-FILTER-46-8 > WJIR01. The sequence goes on along the minus strand of WJIR01000175.1, from coordinate 25,907 downwards.
CGATAAAACGATTAATATCGAGTTCATTGAACCTTTTTCGGTTAGAGTGCGGGGATCGGATGGCGCCATTCTCGATCCATCGCCGGTTGATATCGGCTCATCATTTGCTCAGTCCCCTCGCGTAACATCATTCGGCAACAAATGGCTGGCTACCTGGGAAAGGTTTTTCAGTCACGATGATCCACACGATGAAGTAATGGGCGCTTTCGTTAATCCGGACGGTTCCGCCTCGAATGATTTTACTGTGATTTATGGCTCGTATAGATATGGGCCTGTTGCGGCGGCAAGCCCGGATACCGGACTAATCGTATGGCACGATGACAGAATGGGTAATCCCAACTGGAATCTGTACGCCAAAAGAATATTACCCAGTGGAGGTCTGCTTGACGGAAATGGTTTTCCGATATCTCCTTCCATTGAAGAGCAGGAAGACGCGGATTTATCATGGGATGGTTCCCAATTTGTAGTTCTCTTCGAGGATCACAGAAACAAGGATGAATTTTTCGATAAGAGAACAGATATATACGGCGCGCGGGTGAACTCAGCGGGCGAAGTAATAGATCCCAACGGTTTCGTCTTCGCAAATGAGGAGGTACCGGAGATGCAGCCGGCGGTCGCATCTGCCAATGATGTTTCGGTACTATCCGGAGCCCTGTTTTTCGATAGCAGTCCTTACGCGGCTTATCGGATCGGACTGAGGATGATGGGGCTTCAGCAGGACTGCAGCGAAGTCGCCATGGTTCCCGATGATCCCCCGGTAGAAGCGCCTCCGGGCGGTTCCTTTGGACTAACAGGAACTGTAACCAACCCCAATACTGAGTCCATCACTACTGATGTATGGGTCGGAGTTAAATATGCGGATGATTTCTATCACCTGCAGACCTTCCCGGGAATCAACCTTGATGCAGGTGAATCACTCAATGCGCATTTCAATCAGAATGTCCCCGGTTATGCGCCTGCAGGAAACTATCAATATGTAGCGTATTCGGGTAATTATACCGAAGACGAGATCTGCGATTCCGCATCGTTTGAATTTACGGTAACCGGTTCGAGGTTAGCCGACGGCGCTTCTGAATGGATTCTCGACGGCGAATGGTTAGGCGATGAAGACATACCGACGGGTATTGAGCTGAATGGTAATTATCCCAATCCTTTCAACGCTCAGACCAGTATCAACTTCAGCCTGCCGTCATCAGCGCAGGTTTCGCTGGAAATTTATAATCTGATGGGGCAGAAGCTGCAAACACTGATTGATGGATACCGCGAGGCCGGACAACATACCGCTTCTTGGAATGCAGCGAACTATTCATCGGGTATCTATCTATATAAATTACAGGTTGGCGACCAGGTTTACACCCTTAAGATGAGTCTGTTGAAATAATCGAAACCGTTTTCAAGCTAAAATCTCCGATGTCATCTGCTGATATCGGGGATTTTTTGATCCAACATAGATATCTATCCGTTTAAATCTTTAAGAGACCACGTAAAAGTGGCTTGAAGGTTTTCTTCAGAAAAATGAAACATGCTGTTTGAAAATCCGTTCATAAAGTTGACAACAACAGTCAATATTATAAATGTAAACCTTAGGAGGATTTATGGTAGGAAGAAATCTTATTACAGGATTTGCGAAAATCGCAGGGATAGTGATACTGGTAGCGATCATGGTTTCGCCTGCATTTTCAAATGTAATATTTGTATCCGGTGAGGTAACCGGAACATGGAGCGCCGATACGGTTATAGTTGCGGATTCCGTAAATGTACCGTCAGATGAAATGCTGACTATTGAACCCGGTGTAGAAGTCAGATTTTTGGATTATTTCAAATTCGAAGTACTCGATAATGCGGTATTGCATGCTGTGGGTACGGAAGCTGAACCGATTATGTTCGTTCCGAATTTGGAGGGAGATAGAAGTCTCGGGCTGGATTTTATTAATGCGTCCAATCAAACCATTCTGGAGCATTGTTATATAAGCGATGCCTTAACATCGGGGATTCATTGTGAGAACTCCGATATAACCGTGCGCAACTGCATTATCGAGAACTGCGAAGCGCCAACCGGAAGCGATGGCGGGGGCGGTATTGAGCTTTTGAACGGCTCCGATGCTTTGATTGAGAATAATATCATACGGAATAACGAAGCGGCATGGGAAGGCGGTGGGATATACAGCTTTAATTCATACCCATCGATTATCGGTAACACGATTGAAAATAACATCGTCGGTTATTATAACAACGCCTACGGCGGTGGCATCTCCATTGATAATTCAAATGCCGTTGTATTAAATAATTTGATAATAGGTAACGAAGCACATCCCTCAGGCAGTTTTACGGTTCATAATGGTAGAGGTGGCGGAATCTACATTTACAATTCTACACCGCAAATCGATAACAACACCATTATTGAGAACCTGGTTGATCAGGAACCGCAAACGACCGCCAAAGGTGGAGGTTTGTGGTTTAATGCCTCAAGTCCCGGTATCAAAAATAACATTGTTTACTTCAATGAAGCACCGGAAGATCCGCAGATCGGTACCGTTAACGGAGCCAATCCGACCATTACATATTCCGATGTGGAGGGATCATGGCCGGGCGAAGGCAATATAGATGCCGATCCGATGTTTATCGATCCCGGGCATGGATTTTATAGTCTGCAGTGGGATTCGCCCTTGATCGATGCCGGCGATCCTTCCGGTTCATCCGATCCGGATGGTACCGTGGCTGATATCGGCGCATTTTATTTCCATCAGGGCGACGTAGTAGTTGCGATGATTCCAATAAATGATCCGATAAATGTTCCTGTAGGCGGGCAGTTTAACTACGATGGCATTCTGGAAAACAGAACCAACCAGCAGCGGACTGTTGATGTCTGGATTATGCTGGATGTACCGGATCTCGGTATGTATGGTCCCATCAAGCAGTATAACGATGTATCGATAGCAGCCAATGATACCATATATCTTTCGAATGTTACCCAGTCGATTCCCAATTACGCTCCTCAGGGAACATATACCTATTACGCATACACCGGCGATTATCCTGACAATATAATTGGAACCGGCTTCTTCGGATTCACGGTCACCGGTAATTCTCGCTCAACTACGGATTCGTGGGATGTTGAAGGATGGAACCTGGATAAAGATGATTCAGGTAGTGAAGGGGAATTGCCTGAAAATGCTATCCTGAGTGAAGCCTACCCCAATCCGTTCAATGCCCAAACCAATATTGAATTCACACTACCGGCATCAGAAAAGGTTTCGCTTGAGGTTTACAACATTATGGGCCAAAAGGTCGAAAACTTAATTAACGGCCAGATGGACTCGGGCAGACACAGTATCAGGTGGGATGCTGCCAGCTATTCCAGCGGAGTTTATTTCTATAAACTGACTGTTGGCGATCAAGTCTTTTCGAGGAAAGTTAACTTGATTAAGTAGTACCAAATCGCGCATTTCCATTACATAATACATTTGCAATTCCGGCGGGAACTAACACCACTCGCCGGATTTTTTATATAATGGTTGTTATAAAGTGAATAATTTTACTATTATCTCCTTTGAGTATGAAACTAACAAAACTATCACTTAAAAGTATGGAGCAGGAATATGGCGTTGAGTTTAGATCATTATAAATTGCTGGGGAAAAGCGGATTGCGTGTGTCTCCTTTATGCCTGGGTGCAATGACTTTCGGAACCGAATTCGGATGGGGCGCGGACAAGAACGTAAGTAAAGCGATCTTCGATATGTATGTTGACAGAGGCGGGAATTTTATCGATACCGCCAATGCCTACACAATGGGAACCAGCGAGAAGTTTGTGGGGGAGTTCATCAGGGGGCAACGAGACAAATTCGTAATCGCTACCAAATACACCAGCAGTACCGATCCCGCCGATCCCAACGCCGGAGGAAATCATCGCAAGAATATGATGCAGGCGGCGGAAGCGAGTTTGAAACGGCTTAAGACCGACTATATCGATCTGTACTGGGTGCATGCCTGGGATATGCGCACACCTGTTGAGGAAGTTATGCGCGGATTGGATGACCTTGTCAGGCAGGGGAAAATTCTACATATTGGCTATTCCGATGCACCCGCGTGGAAAATCGCACAGGCGAATACCCTTGCGGAATTTCGCGGATGGACATCATTTATCGTCACGCAGGTGCACTATAATTTGGTTGAGCGTACAGTCGAACGGGAACTGGTTCCGATGGCTCTGGAGTACGGTGTGGCTGTTCAGCCCTGGTCGCCATTGGCGGGAGGTGTTCTGACGGGAAAATACAGCAAAGAAGATATCACCAGCGATAAACCGGACAATGAAACCCGCCGGGATGCCAACAAAATGTTCGGCATGCTGACAGAACGCAACATCGAGATTGCGGATGAAGTGAAAAAGATGGCTGATGAAATTGGCAAAACGCCAGGCCAGGTCGCGTTGAACTGGCTTCTGCAAAAGCCGGGAGTTGTCAGCCCGATCGTAGGGGCGAGAAAACTGAGCCAGCTGGAGGATAATTTGGGATGTCTTGATTTCGATTTATCGCCGGAGCAGATGGAGCGCCTTGATGAATTAAGCAAGATCGAATTGGGTTTCCCGCATGATTTCCTGAACTCCGACATAATCACACGGATCATCGATGGGGAGAACGTTATCGAGAAACCCCGATTCTTCTAGCTATTCAACTCCACCACGGTAATCACATATCAGCTTCCGCATGCCAGTAAGGTGGAGCTGGCTGTTTATAACCTGCTGGGGCAGAAGATTGAGACACTTGTTCCGGAATATCAGACCGCTGGAAGCAAATCAGTCACCTGGGATGCCTCCGATCAGCCTTCGGGAGTTTACTTCATCAAACTTACCGCTGGTAGCGAATCCTTTACCAAAAAAGTATTACTACTCAAATAATGGTTGACAATCCGATTATTTTTTTGTAATATATTTGAAGGCAAGGGATTTGCATCAAGTGTCTTCATTTAAAAATAAACCTTCGGAATTTTATAGTGATGCGTAAATATATGTCTTGTATAATGTTAAGTTTAATCTTACGGAGGGTTCGGCAATTATGAAAAACATCGCTCTTTTAACATTGCTGTTTTTTGCATTTTTCTCATCCGCATCAGCAACAATTATCAACATTCCTGATGACTATGAGACTATTCAAGCCGGTATTAATGCCAGCTCGAATGGAGATACAGTATTAGTACATCCGGGAATTTACTACGAACATGTCGATTTCCAGAATCGGCAGATTACGCTTTCTTCGCTCTGGTTAACCACCGAAGATACCAGTTATATATCTCAGACGATTATTGATGGGAATGATGATCCGGGATATATTATTAAAATAGACACCAATCAGGATCTATCCACGGTTGTATCGGGATTGACAGTTCAGAATGCCAATGGCGGGCCCTTCAATCCCGGCGTGGCGATCTCCTGTCATAATACCTCTCCGATAATCGAAAACTGCGTTATCCAGAATAATACCAACCATGATGATTATGCAGCGGCAATTGATTGTTATGGTTTTTACGGCAAGATTCGGAAATGCATTATCAGAAATAACGCCGCGCTTCTTGGCGCCGGCATCATGCTCTATAATTCCGGCGGGAATGTGAAACTGAATCAGATTCTGGGCAATGGAAGAGGCGCCGGCGGAGGGATTTACTGTTTTAATTCCACGACCTTTATAAGGGACAACTTTTTTGATGGGAATATTTCGTATGGAGACAGCCAGGGCGGCGCCGGTATTTGCATAAGTAGCTCCACAGTCGATGTTTACAATAATACATTCATTAATAATTACTCGTTGACCGGTGGAGGACTATCGATCCACAATTCAAGCGAGTCGGTAATTTCGTATAATATTTTTGTCAACAATGACGCCTCCACCAATGGAGGCGCGATTTATAGCAGAGGCGGTACATTCGTCAATAACACCATTGAGGGTAACTCCGCGAGCACTTGCGGTGGCATATATTGTGCCGGAGGTGACACCACGTCAATTTTGAACACTATCCTATGGGATAATTCCGGTCAACAACTCTACAGCGAATCCGGAGCGTTGGTTGTGGCGTATTCCGATATAGATGGCGGTTGGGCAGGCCAGGGTAACATTGACGACGATCCTTTTTTCTGCAATCCCGACAATGGTAATTATGAGCTTGCGGAGGATTCGCCCTGCGTCGGCACCGGATGGCAGGACGCCAACATGGGTGCTTTGGGAGTTGGATGCGATCCGATGGGCGAGCCCTGTTGTGATGTGCATATGGATCCTGATAACTACCCTGTGGAGGTTCCTCCGGGTGGAACATTCGGTTTAACCGGTTTTCTCGGCAATCCTACTGATCAACCCAGTCAGGTTGATGTCTGGGGAGGCGTCTTCTATAACGGTAATTTCTTCGAGTTATGGAATTTCCTTGATATACATCTCAATGCCGGTCAATATCGAAGTACCCATGTTAATCAAAGCGTCCCGGGTTATGCTCCATTGGGCACATACCAATATGCTGCATATTGTGGTGATTGGTCGGATGAAGTATGTGATTCTGTTTCGTTTCCATTTACAGTTGTCGAAGGCAGAGTCACCGATGGAGCCGATGATTGGAGTTTTGAGGGAACTTTCATTGAGGGCGATATTCCAACCGGACATTCATCACTGAACGCCTATCCTAATCCCTTCAATGCGACAACAACTATCACATATCAACTACCCAAAGCAGGTGATGTGAAACTTGATATCTACAACCTTGCCGGGCAGAAAGTGGTTTCGTTGGTTGATGGTGTTAAAGATGCGGGAGAGCACCGGGTCCAATGGGACGCCTCAAATCACTCCAGCGGTGTTTATTTCCATAAACTGACCGCCGGAAACAAGGCGATCACCAAGCGTATGACGCTAGTGAAGTAATCATTAGTTAGAAGTTACACCAATGCCCCGGTACTGTAGAGACTGAGACCGGGGCAGATGTTTTGTTGCCCGGCCGCTATGCACAAGTCTTCCCCGTGTTTCCGTTCTTAGCCCGAATAATTAAAAAGCATAAATTGATAGCCGAAGGCATGCCCGTCCCAGGCGCATAAAACTTTCGTGACCGATTACGATATCTATGCATAATTCAGGATAGGAGACAAGGAAATGCTGGCATAGCATCGAACCGATCACTCATTAAATTCGAATTCGGGATTTTCTTTCAACTCTTTTGTAGTAAGACCGGTGATGATGGTGGCTTCCACCCAGTTAACCGTTTTAATATGCTCAGGTGTGATAATTACCTTTTTCCCTTCTAATTTGGAACCGGCAGTATCGATAACCAACTGAACGATCTCCCAGCTTCCATCATCGATAATGATATCTTCCACCGATCCGAATTCGCTATCCTCGGTGCGGATTCGATATCCGATTAGTTCGGCAGTGTCCCGAAGATGTATATCGCCTTTTTCCTCTTCCTGTTGCAGCATGTCGAATTCCTGCGCTTTCTTCTCAGGGTCGGTCTTCGCCGGAGTGTCCGGTAACCCGGCGTCTCTCGGCTTGGGACTCATCCAGTAGATGGGAGTTTCATAGTAGTTTAGAACTTCGGTTTCCTTTTGTCTGGAAACCGGTTCATTCTGGCTGACGTCAGGACTGTTTTCGATCTGATCTTTAGTAAGGCTAACCGGTAATTCCTCTTCATTCCAGTCAGGCTTCTCAAAAGCCTCAGTGGATAACAACACCAGCTTTCCGGGCAGCCATTTACCGGTATCGGCTACCACGTATCTGATAGTCCAGGTGACGTCGTCAAAATAGAAGGTTTCCACCTTACCAATTTTACCATCGATTGCTTTTAATTTATGTCCTTGCAGGTTCTTTGTACTTCTGTTCATGCGGAATCCTCCCATGGAGTTATGCTGTGACTTCAGTTGAAATAGATGAGGAAAGGCGGAATTTCTCCGCCGATCCAGATAAGTAATTAGTGCCGTAAATTCTACTCAACATCAACTACTTGCCGCTTGGTATCTTTGATCTTCGGCATGGAAACCTTAAGAATTCCATCGTTGTATCGAGCCTTGATCCCGTTACTATCCACACTGTGTGGCAGCGAAAAATGACGACAGAAATGTCCGAAGGATCGTTCGGAACGATAGAAACCCTCGTCATCTTCGAGATGTTCGTCCTTTTTCTCTCCACAGATGGTTAGAGTTCTCTCATCGACACTAACTTCCAGGTCTTCCTTTTTAACGCCGGGCATCTCGGCGCGCATAATAATTGCGTTCTTATTCTCGTTTATGTCAACCATCGGAGCCCACTGGGAGGGATATCCGGGCCAATCCTCATCATTGACTGTATCCCGGAAAAGTCTGTTTAAATTATTCCTCATATTTTCCCACGGGTGCATTGAAGCCCGATGTCTGTATCTTGTTAAAGCCATTGTTTTTTCTCCGAAAACTTAGAATTACCGATTCACTCAATCTTGTCCTGCCCCACTTTAAACAAATGCAATTGCCGTGCCGAAAATCTTGCCCCTAAGCTGCTAACCTGTATTATTCATAAGTTTAGTCACCGGTAGCGTAAACCTTGCGCTTCCGGTATTTCTTTGGAATCATCAATTAAAGTATGTAAATATTTTAATTCACTTGAGCTACCAAAGGACAAGCCTTCGGCTACGAATTAATGTTTATTATGAATTATACGGGCAAAAAAACCGAATATCCGATAGATATTAGAGATATTCAGATATGTAGTATAGAATAATTCCTAAAATGGGTTTTATTGATTCTGTTAGGAGGAGGAAAAATGAAATCCATCAAATGATATCCTTGTTGCCCAACCAGTCTTTGGTCATAAACTCGCCCTGGTTATCATCGGGGTCAACAAAGTACAAACTCCTGGAACCATCGCCCCAGTCATGTTCATAAACCTGAGTTCCGTTGGTTTGTAACCTGGATTTGTAAGTGTCGTATTTTTCCGGAGCAATCTGGAAGGCATAATGCAAATGAATACCGCCGCGTCCGTCGTAAAGTCCCTTAAATCCTTTTTTCCAAATTCCAAATGCGCAACCATTGCCAAGTATGAACACTACCTGATTGCTATCGTTTAGTTCCAGGATTCTATCATAATCGAAGAGCTTTTTATAGAATTCAACCGATTTATTAACGTCGGTAGATTCGATATGAATTTCTAAGAGTTTCATAATTAACACCAAAATCGAATTACGATTTTAAACTCCATAGTACGACAATCCCCGGTTAAGATCGTTCTATGTTTATGCCGAAGGCATGATATCAGGCGGTAGCGAGTAATTTCGCTTCCAATTCTATCTGCGTACCGGCTAACGCCTTGGATACCGGACATCCTTTTTTGGCATTGTTCGCGAGTTCTTTAAACTTATCTTCGTCGATTTCCGGTATATCAGCTTCGGTCTTCAGCAGCACTTTTTTTATTGAGAAACCCTCTCCTTCTTGCTCGATTGTAACCTCGGCTTTGGTTTCAATACTCTTCGGATCGAATCCGGCTTTCACGACCTGGCTTGCGAGAGCCATTGAGAAGCAGCCGGCATGTGCTGCGCCAATAAGTTCGTCCGGATTGGTGCCCTTGGCGTTCTCGAAACGGGATGCAGCGGAGTAATCGCCCTTGAAAGCTCCGCTTCCTACTTCCATCGTGCCGTTTCCGCTTTTCAGATCGCCTTTCCATTGGGCTTTTGCATTGCGTACTGGCATATTTATCTCCTTTTGTTTTTAACCTTTTAAGGATTTGCTTGTTTTTAGTTAACTTATACTTAACTCGAAGTGCGCTTCTTTTGTTTGCTCTCAATCATATTAATCGATTTTTTCAGTGATCGGGCGCGGCTATCCATTTTTGCCCATGGATCCTCTTTCTGAGAAAGCCGTCTGAATATATTTTTGATATTATAGCTTTGGGCGCCAAGCTCGCTCTTTTTAAGTTCATCCCATTCAATAGGAGTCGCCACGGGAGCGCCTGGCTTGGGCCTTACCGAATAAGGCGTAACCGCTGTTTGCGCGTATGCGTTCCTCGCCGTATCCAGAAATAACCTCCCCTTTCGTTTCTCCTTACTAATTTCCGCGGTTAATTTATCCGAAAAGCGTTCAGCCAGAATATCCGCAACATCTCTGGCGAATCCCCTTACTTTATCGAAATCCAGTTCGGGTTTCAACGGGGTCACGACATGAAGGCCTTTGGAGCCGGTTGTCATAACATAAGCAATCAACTCCAATTCCTCCGTGAGAAAATCGCGAATAATCTCCGCCGCTTCGCGAACCTGTTTGAAACCTCCTTCCGAGGGATCGAGGTCGAAAATCAGTCTGTCCGGATTATTTAGATTACCTATTTTGCTTAGCCAGATATGCGGAGTGATACAGCCCTGATTGGCAATATAAACCAATGTGTCGGCGTTGTTGCAGACAACATGATTGACTGTCCCTCCTTTTTTGCTGATATTTTCAGTCTCTATCCAGTCGGGGAAATAATCGGAAGCGTCCTTCTGGTAAAATCCCTCGCCATCAATACCATCAGGAAACCTTAGCATGGCGATTGCTCTATCTTTCGTATACTTAAGCATGGTGTCACCGATCTCGGCGTAGTAATTGACCAGGTCGCCTTTTGTTATTCCGTCGTCGGGGAAAAAAACTTTATCGGAGTTGGATATCTCGATTTCATACTTGCCGATTTTCATTATATTATGATTCCTTCACCACATCCTTCGCTTTTTTATCCCGGCGTAATCCCAAATACCGGGGATGGCGAAGTTTATTATCATCGGTCCATTCGGTGAAAGTGATTTCGCATACGAGTTCCGGTTTAATCCAATGAGAATTTTTCTCCTTAACTTCTTGACTGAAAGGAGGCTTTTTTCTCTCGCGTTGGTTGAACATTTTCTTCAGCCGGCCAAGCGTTTCATTATCGTATCCGGTACCGACCTTTCCCGCATACTTTAAATCACCATTATCATAAAAGCCGATAAGGATTGCGCCGAAACCAACTCGTTCGCCCTGAGGCTCGGTATATCCACCTATAACAAACTCCTGCTGATTTACGCACTTAAACTTGAGCCATCTACCTGACCTGCTATGAACGTAGTTGCTGCCGGCATCTTTGGCTATTATTCCTTCCCATCCTTTCCGGCAGGCTTCCTTATGATATTTTTCCCCTTCAGTGTTTCTATGTGCGGTGAATCTTATCTTATTGGAAAACTCGAGTGCATTCCTCAGGAGTATTTTACGCGAACGAAGATCAACATTAGTAACATCGTAGCCCATGAGATGAAGGATATCAAAAAGATAAAAGTAGACAGCCACATTCGACTTTTTCGCCTCCTCAGGATCTTTAAGTTTCATCCGCTCCTGAAGCCGAGAAAAGCTGGTTACATTACCATCGAATGCAACAATCTCTCCATCGGCCATAAAACTGTTTTTCTGCTGGCGAAATTCATCAACCAACTCAGGGTAGGTCTCATTTATTACTTTTTTGTTGCGAGACATCAACCGAATTCTATTGCCTTTTTTGAAGACCAAACACCGTTCGCCATCGAATTTTCTCTCATATATCCAGTTCTCGTCGGAGAAGTGATTATGAGTCAGCTTGGCTAACATCGGGGCTGTCCAATCTGGCTGTTTGGATTTATTAAGTTTATCCCTTTGATTTTTGGGAATCTTTTCAAAAATACTGGTCATTAGCTGTTAGTCTTTCGATTCTTCCTTCTCAATCCGTTCTATGCTTCTTCCGGTTAAAACCGAATCAGGCTCAGTACTTACCGGATTGCGCCTGGCATCAGCCTGCTCATCATCGATTTTAATTAATAACCACTGGTCATTCTTGCCTCGCTTGGTATCGATAAGCGCATATCCGCCACGCAGCTTCTCGCCTTCCAGATAGACTGTGAGGTGGCCGGAATCGAAAGCCTCTTCCATCGATATCGACTCGTCTTCGCTTTCTTCCTTCAGATTGCGGTAAGTGCCTTTATCCCAGACCATCACTGTACCTGCGCCGTATTCTCCTTCCGGGATTGTACCTTCAAATTCAGCGTACTCGATCGGATGGTCTTCGGTCAGAATGGCAAGTCTTTTCTCTGAAGGATCAGTAGACGGTCCCTTTGGCACAGCCCATGACTTTAAAACACTGTCGATCTCAAGTCGAAAATCATAATGGAGATTCCGGGCATCGTGCTTCTGAATAACAAAAATCGGTTGGTCCGAGGAGCCTCTGGCAGATCCTTTGGGTTCTTTCGTTTTTTTGAAATCCCGCTTTTTCTGATATTTCTTTAGATTACCTTTACTCACTAACTGATGATTCCTCTTCCGTCCGCTTGTCTGGGTCTAATCGAATAACTCGTTAATGGTAGCAATTATGGTCTTGCAGAACGCCGGAAGATCATTCGGATTTCGCGATGTGATTAAAGTTCCATCGCGAACAACCTCTTCATCGACCCAATTCCCCCCCGCATTGACCAGATCATCCTTAATTGAATAGAAACTGGTTATCCTTTTTCCATTAATGATACCAGCCGAAGCCAATACCCAGCCGGCATGGCATATCGCGGCAATCACCTTGGTTCCAACGAACATCTCCCTAACGAATTCTATTAAATCGGGAGACCTGCGCATGTGATCGGGAGCATATCCTCCCGGTATAATCAATGCATGAAAATCATTGATATTCGCATCCTTTACAGCGATATCTGATTTGGCCGGTAGTCCGTGTTTACTGGAAAAGGTTGATTGTTCTGCTCCGATAACCGTAACTTTGGCGCCTTCTTCCTTTAACCTGTAATATGGATACCAAAACTCCATGTCTTCATAGTAGTCTGCTACCAGAATTGCCACTTTTCTCCCATTTAGTGCCATGATTAAAACTCCGTGGTCTATCTCGTTGTATTCACTAATATCGCTTTATTGGTAGCGGAAGCCTTATGCGCCAGAGGCGCATAAGCCCGCCTGAGACGGGCAAGTCTTCGGCTACCGGATTATCTTTTGCGAATAATGGATGATGGCTATTTAAGTATTAGCTTTCCTATAACTATTCCAGCGAGGAAAGACGCTAACACAATAGCCAGCGGTCGTTCTTCAACTTGACTGACGCCGGCTTTGTATACCCTCTCTCCTTGTTCGCTTACATTACTGTAGGCATCTTCCAGTTTATCTTTAGCTTTTTCGTCCAGATTCGATAACGCCTTTTTAATCTTAGCCATTGTATTATCCTCTCCAATTATTCCTGCGTTCTTAGCGGCATCCACCAGCCCTTTAAGTTCACCTCGTAAATTGCGCACATCCTCGCGCAATATCTTGAGATCTTCATCGTTAACATTGCTTCGTGTTGTCTCAACCATTTCTATCACCTCTCTGCTTTTAGGTTAGAATTTACTGAATTGAAATTCTTCTTTCGATTCCAATTCCTTAGTTGTTTACTTAAATTCTTTGATAGCTTCAGAGAACGCTTTGCTCAGCTCTTTATAGGCCTCCTCAACGCCTTTCCCGAGCTTTTCCCGAGCTTCACCGAAAGTACTTTGAATTTGTTTTACCTTTTCCCTCAGTTCTGTCAGCTTTAGCTCCAGATCATTGATTTTTTGGTTGTAAGCGAGTCGGGTCTCGGCGCTTTGTTTATCCGCCTTAGCTTTCAGGGCGTCCAGCTCTGCTTTCCATTCTCTGATTTGAGCTTCATATTTTTCAGTTTGTGGATCATTCTTATTCATGATTCTGCTCCTTTGATTCTCGGTATTATTCATTAACTCCCTAAGGTTCCCCATTGCTCTACCTGGGTTCTGCATCTGTCCTTAGCCGTCTCATTATTTTATGATACTTCCATTTACTTCTTCTCCTGTATCAGGGGGAACCGTTATCTTTAATTAGATTTACAGCCAGTATTTGGGCCTGCCGTAATAATCATACAATCTTTCTTCATACTCGCGATTAACGGGAGCCGATTGATCGAATTCCGGGCTTTCCTTTACCGCTTCCCGTGTCATCTCTACATCGACCTGATTGTTAGCCCAGCTTATATCCTTTATCCAGGAAATAGCGACCAGTACTTTCTTGCCGGGCAGCCAATTTCTGGTGTCGACTACCAGGTAACGAATCTGCCACAACTCATCATCCAGAATGAAATCTTCGACGTGACCGATTTCACCATCTTCAGCTTTAATATGATAATCGACAATCTCCTCGCAGCTACGCAGATGAGGATCCCCCTCGGGTTCAATCCCCTTTTTCTCACCCTTTTCTTTCTCAGCCTGCGTCATTTCGGCAATGACCGCGCTCTCAGGGACACCGGCTACCCAATAGGGACTCCATCCGAAAAACGATTGCAGCCGCTTTTGATATTGCCGCGATACAGGTTCATCCTCATTAAGGGGAGGCCCTTCTTCTATCTGCTTCCTGGTTAATTTCACCGGCAATGCCTGACCCACCCAATCCGGTTTTTCCAGTTCGGTGGGTGGTATTATCACTTTCCTGCCCGGAAGCCATTTTCCGGTATCTACCACCAGATAACGGACTATCCATTCATGGTCATCGAATAAAAGGTCTTTTGCATCCCCGAACTTTTCATCCTCTGCCAGAATTTTATAGCCTTTGATTTCTTTTACACTGCGTAACATCTATATCAGCTCCTTTAGCGTTTTAATTTAGTAAGTAGTATCATTTATTTCTAAAGATCGGAATCAATAAAGCGTTTGAGCTTCGATATTATTGATTACATCTTTAGCTCCGGCTTCATAGGCGTTTTCCTCGGCAGCTTCTTTCTCGCTGCGGAAGTAAACCTCTCCGGTCAACTCAACAATTCCATTTTCCACCGATACCCGGACATCGTTATGATTAACAAACGGGCTCCAGTATAGTTGATCCCGGACATCCTCTTTTAATTCGGCATCGCTTTTATCTGTGGCAGCCTGTTCATACTCTATATTATTGATAACTTCGATCACACCTTTGGTTTTCCAGGCGACATGTTCTGCTTGCTCTTTTTCGAATTTCGTATTCACATCGCCGCTCAAATAAACAATGCCGCTCTCTGTTCTAAGGTTGAGATCAAAGAACCGAACATAAGGATCGCGCCGTAAGGCTTCCCTCACTCGTTGTTTCAACTCCGAATCACTCGGAATCTTCAGCGGCTCAACTTTGATATTGTTTTCCACATCCCAGACCCCCAAAGTGTTCTGAGCATCTTGCTCCGCAGACATCTTAGCCTGAAGATTATCCACAGTACCGCTTAGAGTTGCGACGCCGTTTTCCACGGTCACATCAATATCGAATGCCGCTACTCGGGGATCATAGTAGAATGCGTCTATTACCGCCGCCTTTATTTCCTCGTCGGATTCGGGATAGTAGCGATCGCTTCGTTTCAAACCTTCCTTTGCCCAAGCCTCGACTTCTAAATCCTCAGCATCCACTGTATTTGTGCCGACTACCCATGAATCTGACATGGCGTATCGTCTTTCGGCGACGCTGCCAACGGTTCCCTCAAGTTTTACGTTCCCATTATTTACGCTGACATCGATCAAATACTCGTCAACCCAGGGATCATTTGCTAACCGGCTTTCTACATCCTCCTTTATTTCGGCGTCTATTCGCTCTTCTTTGTAATCAACCAATATTTCATTCTTGATCTCCTTAATTCCCCTGACACTCATCGTCACCTTACTTGCCAGCTCTTTCTCCTGCCAGGATTCGACCTCTCCATTCAACGAGACGGCACCGTCTTCCACGCCCACTTCGATTTCGTAGGAATCTGTTACGGGATCCCTGAGTAATGCGGTTTTAACATTGCGGGTTATTTCATCATCCGATACGTCTGTCGGAACTACCTGAATATCATTGACGACCGAGCGAACTCCGCGCACTGTTTCGGTGAGTTCAAGGGCGCGTTTTTTAGCAAGTAAATTGTCAACCGTGCCGGAGAGGATCACGACGCCTTGTTCCACATCCACATTTATCTCATCGGCGGGAACCGAATTGTCAATCACCAATTCCGATTGAACGGCATAGCTAATATCCTCATCGTTGAGTTCCCCCTCCGTGAGCTGGTCCTCCCCACAGCTATTGAGCAAAACCAGTAGCAATGCCATCCCGAGTATTGCTACGCCGCTAAATACAGTTCTTTTAAATACGCTACTAAACCTTCCTAACATGTTTTTCTGTCTCCTTTTTGTAACTCAATTAGGTCTCAATGCATAAGGATTTATTCTTAGCCAGATTCAATCTCAAGAAAATTCATTCCAACATATACTGCAATTGCTGTGCCAGAACTCCGAGTCGATGATGCAGTTGGTATTAAACGATCGTTGCCGGTTTCCTTTGAAGAACTTCAAATGCTAATTGAAGATATTCTAACCTGTATTATTCACAAATTTCATAATCGGTTGCAGAAGTTTTATGCACCTCCGACGTACTTGTGCTTAAGGTGCTTTTATGGAAGCCCCGATTCGATCCCGCCAAGGGACTATTGTTGGAAAACTTCCGAAGAACGAGCCTTCGGTTACCGAACCGTCCGTTTTTGGATAATCCAGCCTTATAATTCTCCATTTACCGACTGTAAGAAGTTCTTGATAATTATATATAAATAAGTATAATTCAGCATGGATTCAAAAAGCAGATTCAATAGGTTCTACGAAAGCGAAGATTTATCATTTGGCGATGTACCAACCCCCGCACTGAAAGATTATGTTGAATCAAATACTGTAAATGGAGATGTGCTGGATTTAGGCTGCGGTGATGGTCGCAACGCTCTTTATATGGCTAAGAGGGGTCTCAGGGTAACCGCAGTTGATACTTCTGATGTCGGTATAAAGAAAATGATGGAGGTTGCCGAGGGTATGGGACTCGGTGATAGGATAATACCGATCTGTGCGGATATTGTAGAATGGGAATTTCCGAAATCTATGTTCGGATTCATTATCGCCATTACCATCTTCGACCATCTCCAGCCAGAAAACGTTATCCCTACTTTTGAGAAGACGGTTCAATCAATGTCACCAAACGGTTATCTTTTCGCCAAAGCCCATACAATTGAGGATCCCGGTTATAAAAATAACGGAAAATCCAGCGGACTCTCCGATATGATTAACTACTATTTTTCTCCTGATGAACTCCTGAATTTAACCGGTAGATACCTGAAGATCATTAACTATACCGAGAAGTCAACTAAGGATGAAACTCACGGGGAACCTCATTACCATGCCTTTGCAGAGGTGTTAGCCCGAAAGTAAATCGGGCGAAGCTGCCCGTTTGAAATAATTCGGTTTGAAATGGATTATATTCGTGATAGCTGTTTAAAGAAGCATTTATTCTTCCAGTTCGTTGATAGGTTTATCCGTGAATAAGTAATCCTTCAATTCATCAGAAAATGTGGAGTCCTGCCTGCGGATCCATTCCAAAAGCATAGCCGCATGCTCTTTTTCCTCATCGCGATTATGCGCCAATATCGCTTTGAGGTCTTTGTCCTCGACTACATCATATCTTTGATTATACCAATCCACCGCCTCAAGTTCCTCTATAAGTGAAACGATAGCGCGGTGCATATTTACGGTTTTATCCGATAATTTGCTGAGTTGTTCATGTAATGTTTCCGAAGACATCATATCCTCCTGTTATAGCGCGTTTCATGTCAGTTTTGCGTTTTGTGATTATAATTTAATTGAAAATGAGATTGCTGGCAATAGTAATAATGGAAAACAATAGCAATCTCTCAATTACGTTGTATACCTTTACTTTCGGAAGCTACTGAATCGAATACGGACCTGCTTATAGTGATATTTGCCTTTCGTATCGCTTTTCTCACTGAATTACAGTCTTCCTGCACTATAGAGCAAATCTGCCCATAATTGAAACCTCCAATGAGGGATAGAAGTAAAGGTAAGCGCTCTTCAAGGGGGACAGAAAACATCAGATCGTTAACATCGACATGCTCTCTTATCGCGCTTTTCACTTTGTCCCATTCAAAACCCGAACGTAGAGTCTCGGTAGTCTCAGGGGGATCAGGGGATGCGCTAATGTTGAGATTATCATCAGCTCTACCATTTGTTTCGTTGAATTTGTTATAATAAATCCTGAAAAGCCAAACGCCCGGCTCGTCCCAGACACCATAGTTTCTAAACTTTTTAAAGCCCTCAACATAAGTATCGGACACCAATTTTTCAGCATCCTTTTTATCGCGATAGATATTTAAGGATATGGAATACATCTTTTCCAGCCAGGGAAGGACAACAATTAAGTAGCTATCCATATCCGTAGAATTATCTCTGTTCGCTATCACACAACACCTCGTAATTTATATTTCAAAACTGAACAATGCAATAGTCGTGCCAATAAATCAGCACGGCATGAATCCTTCATTAAAGCCTATCTCACCAATGAAATAGTGGGAATGTTCGTAATTCAGCGCCGAATTATTCTAATAATTGCGAAGTAGCCATTGAGTAAATGCGATTGGGTGCGGAATCCGATGGTTTTCGATATTTCGAATAGGGAACCAAAGGATTAGCATATCCGGCACACTTGTTGCAGTTATGCAAATTCCAATAAATGAAAGATATCGTTAAATATAATAGGTTATATTTACTCGCTAAACCTTTATTATGATTTATTTAATCAGTAACGGAAGTTTCATGCGTCTTTAACTTATTTGCGCTTCCGGGATTTCGCTGAAATTCTCTACTCCGCTGCGGAGATTATCTGCCATTTCTGAACTCCCGAAGGGCAAGCGCTCCTGGGGCGCGTTAACCTTCGTCTACCGATTAATGTTTGTATGCATTATCCGGGTTAGCTTAGATGTAAAATTATGGAAGGATAAAGGTGAATATCTAAATGGATAACTCTTCTAAAAAGGATACGAAGGAGGGGAAATATAGCCCAACGGATAATCAAGATAATCATGGCGACCATGGCGATCATTCCGGCGAACACGAGGACCATTCAAGTCATCACGCACAAATGGCTGCCGATTTTCGCCGGCGTTTCTGGATATCGCTGATTATCACCGTTCCGGTGCTATTGCTGTCTCCAATGATACAGCAATTTTTGGGAATCAGGGAGGCGGTAAGATTCTCAGGCGATTCCTACATATTACTTGCAGCAGCAACGATTGTTTTCATTTATGGCGGATACCCGTTTTTAAAGGGGCTTTTCGATGAATTGAAATCGAAATCACCCGGCATGATGACACTGATCGGGTTGGCTATAATGGTCTCTTATGGATATAGTGCATTGGTGGTTTTCGGTTTGGAGGGGAGACTGTTCCTTTGGGAGCTGGCAACCCTTGTCGATGTCATGCTACTGGGACACTGGATAGAAATGAAATCAGTGATGGGCGCATCGAGAGCATTAGAGGAACTCTCAAAAATGATGCCTGACAGCGCTCGTAGAATCACCGAAAGCGGTGAAACGGAGGAAGTTTCGGTTGATGAATTGCAGTCGGGCGATAAAATATTGGTTAAACCGGGCGATAAAGTTCCTGCTGATGGGAAGATATACGAGGGTGAGTCCTCCGTTGATGAATCGATGGTTACCGGAGAATCTCAACCTGTGCCCAAGAAGAGCGGCGATGAGGTTATCGGAGGATCTATCAATAGCGATGGCTCTATAAAGATAGAAGTAGAGAAATCGGGTGATGAGAGTTTCCTGTCTCAGACCATTAAGATTGTAAAAGAAGCGCAGGAGAGCAAATCCAGATCTCAGGGATTAGCAGACCGGGCAGCTCTCTGGCTAACTATAATAGCTTTAACAGCGGGAACAATCACGCTTATCGTATGGCTAACCTGGGCGGGGAGAGATTTTTCCTTTGCCCTGACAAGATCGGTCACGGTAATGGTGATAACCTGCCCGCATGCCTTGGGTTTGGCGATACCATTGGTGGTTGCAGTCTCCACAGCGATTGGAGCCGGAAGCGGGCTTCTTATAAGAAACCGAACTGCCTTCGAGTTTGCTCGTAAAATTAATGCCATCATATTCGATAAAACCGGTACATTGACAAAAGGGGAATTCGGTGTTGCCGCCACCGTAATTATAGATAAAGACATTAAAAATAATGAACTGCTGAAAATCGCCGCATCAGTAGAATACGAATCGGAACATCCTATCGCGAAAGGCATTGTGGAAGCGACCGGAGACCGGTACGAAGTAAAAGATTTCAGCTCCATCCCGGGTAAAGGCGCCGAAGGTGAAGTAAACAAGAGCAACGTTAAAGTAGTTAGTCCTAATTATCTGAGAGAGAATAAGATAGATATTCCCGACAGCGAGAAGTTGCAGCAAGAATACGATAAGGGTAGAACAATAGTATACGTACTTATTGATGACCAACTCAAAGGTGCAATCGCCATGGAAGATATAATCCGAGACGAATCCAAAGAGGCTGTCTCCGAACTGAAAAAGATGAATATTAAGCCTGTAATGCTTACCGGAGATAATGATAAAGTTGCCCGGTGGGTAGCGGAGAATATCGGAATCGAGGATTATTTCGCCGAAGTCCTTCCCAAAGACAAAGCCTCTAAGATTAAAGAGGTTAAACAGAACGGATACAAGGTTGCTATGGTCGGTGATGGAGTAAACGACGCACCGGCGCTGGCAGAAGCTGACCTTGGAGTTGCTATTGGTGCGGGAACCGATGTGGCGGCTGAAACTGCGGATGTAATTTTGGTTAAAAGCAATCCCAAGGATGTGATTTCCATAATAAAACTGGCGGATAAAACCCACAAGAAAATGCTTCAAAACCTCGGCTGGGCAACCGGTTATAACGCTTTTGCCATACCATTAGCGGCTGGTGTGCTTTACAGTTATGGCATACTCCTGAGTCCGGCAATGGGCGCCATTTTGATGTCTTTAAGCACCGTTATCGTAGCCATTAATGCTAAGTTCTTGAGTTTGGAATAAGCTTACTTACCCATATAGTTCATAAATGCCACCAAACCGGAGCCGAAAGCTTGTCCTTCGGGGATTTTACAACAACAAACAATTTACAGTCCGGAATTCGGGGTCCGGAGAGGAGCCGGAAGTGCAAGGCTTCCGCTGCCGATTAGAAAACCTATAAATAATACGGGCTAAACAATTCCGGATGTCGATTACAATATTCTGAAATTTCCAAAGGAATCTATCAATTTTTCGAATTCTATGAATAATTCAATGTATAAGAGTTAACATCCGTATCGATTAGACATTAGCGGATGGATGACAATATTATGCACGCCTGTGATTAATATAATCAGCCTTGACAAGGACAGCTAAAAATCTCGGCACCAATGTTGCTCAATAATAATGATAACGAGAAACTGTGGGTAGTTTAGCGAAGATGGTAACCAAGCAGGAGGATGTGAGGATATGAGTAAAAGGAAATATATTAATCAAACGTTCTACTTGATGTTAATAATCTGTTTAACGGCGTTTAGTCTGAACGGCATTTCAATACAGGCTGAAGAATTGGACGACACAGATATATCTACTGCAATAAAGGAAGCGTTGTTGTTCGATCACGGTGTATCGGGATTCAAAGTCGATGTGACGACCAACAACGGTATTGTGACATTGACGGGTGAGGTAATCAATATACTCGCCAAAGAGAGAGCAGCGACAATTGCCGAGACGGTCAAAGGCGTTCGCTCGGTTATCAACAATATTGAAGTTGTCACCAAGGGATTAAGCGACAACGATGTGCTCAACAATGTTGAAGCCGCGCTGATACTTGATCCCGCGACTGAATCCTTTGAAGTAACCGCGGATGTGGATAACAGGATCGTAACATTAACCGGTAATGTGGATTCGTGGCAGGAAAGATGGCTGGCGGCGAGAGTCGCCAAAGGCGTCAAGGGAGTCAAGGGCATAATTAACAACATAAATGTGGATGTGGAAACTACCAGAACCGATCGCGAGATTGAACAGGAAGTAGAGCAGGTTCTGCGGTGGAACGTATTGATAGATCATGCATTGATCGATGTAGATGTAAATAATAGGAAAGTAACGTTAAGCGGTACGGTTGGAAGCGCCGCAGAGAAAAGCCGCGCGGAGATGAGCGCATGGGTCGCCGGTGTGATAGCAGTAGATTCGGATCAGTTGGAGGTTCAAGCCTGGGCTCGTGATGAAAGATTCAGGCAGACTAAGTATGAAAATTTAACTGACCTGGCAATCAAACAAGCGGTGAAGGACGCTCTCTTTTATGATTCCCGAGTGAAGTCATACAATATAAGTGTTGATGTTGAGAACGGCACGGCAAAATTGCTCGGCATAGTTGACAACTTGAAGGCGAAAAGAGCCGCAGCTAAAACCGCCAGTAATACCGTGGGCGTTTGGAGAGTTAAAAACAATATCTCTGTACGTCCGGAGAAGATACCTTCAGATTCCGGAATCGAAAACAATGTTGAATTAGCTCTTATGCGGGATCCATACGTAGAGAAATATGAAATCGAGGTATCGGTTGACAATGGGGAGGTAACCTTATCCGGAGAGGTTGATTCTTATTTCGAAAAGGCGCAAGCCGACGATGCGGCTTCCAAAGTAAACGGTGTGGTTTCGGTAAATAACAACATCGTAGTTGAAGATGAATACGATGCAGTAGTTTATGACCCTTACGTTTACGATGATTGGTATCTATATGATTTTGACTGGTATACCTACCCCGATGAATATGCAACCACCTTAACCGATTGGGAAATCAAAGAAGAAATACAGGAGGAGTTCTGGTGGAGCCCATTCATAGATAGCGGTGATATAACTATTATCGTGGAAGACGGCGTTGCGACTTTGAAAGGAAATGTGGATACCTGGCTTGAGAGATCGACCGCTACACAGAACGCCTTCGAGGCGGGTGCGATAGCAGTTGACAACGATCTTAAAGTAGAGAAAGGACCTGATTATTATAATAGGTAAATCGCAGGCAATATACGGAGTAGGGATATATAGATACTGTCTAAACTTCTGAGTCCGCCGGTCAGCGCACATGCGCTGACCGTATGATCGCATCAGGCCGAAGGGCTGACCAAGGGAGCTCATGACAATTAAATTAATGCTTTGTATCCCTCCACCGGTTTAAAGTCTGAGAGACCAAAGGAGAGTAAGATGTTCATTTTAGATTTATTCATTGCATTTTTCATCGCTATTATTCTGAGTGTGTTTTTGGTGGCGGTGTTTGGATGGCAAAGACCCGGTAGAACCGGCTTCTGGCCGGCTATGCTGTTTATATTCCTTATAATCTTTTTGGCGTCATGGGCAGGCGGTGTATGGATAACACCGATGGGACCAGCCCTGGGCGGCGTCTATTGGTTGCCGTTTGTGTTCGTGGCAATCATCGTAGCCCTGTTTCTGATGGCTCTGATTCCACCGAGACGCACCAGTACCGTTAAACTGGAAGAAGAATCGCGTAGCGTGGAAGAGACCGAAGCAGTGCTGGGAGCCTTCTTTTGGTTATTTATAATAGCCCTGGTAGTTGCCATAATTATCAGGTATGTAAGTTGGTAGACATTATAGAATTTAGGAATCAATAATATATGCTGGGATTAGTTGGAATACTCGCTTTGCTGATAGTCTTAGGACTATCCTTGGTGATTACAAGAATCGCTTCGACCGCCCTGTCTTTGACAGGTCTTTCATACGAAGCGGCGAAGTTTCAGGCGAGGTCGGCATTTACCGGTACCGGTTTTACCACATCGGAAGCGGAAAATATAGTAAATCACCCGGTCAGAAGGCGGATAGTCATGATTCTGATGATACTCCGCAGCGCTGGATTGGTAACAATCGTAATATCCCTGATATTATCATTTGCCAATACGGCAGACCAGGTAACTCTGGTTACTCGATTAGCAATACTGATCGGCGGCGTAGTAATTGTCGGTCTGTTAGCGAAAAGCAGAATTGTCGACCGATTTCTTAAAAAAATCATCAGCCGACTTCTCGAAAGATGGACCGATATCGATACCAGGGATTATGCGAATTTATTACATCTCTCCGATGAGTATGTTGTTACTGAACTACAGGTAAAGCACGGAGATTGGTTGGAAGAAAAAGACCTTAAAACCTGCAATCTGATTGCGGAAGGAATTATAGTCCTCGGTATCCAGCGTAGAAGTGGCGAATATATCGGCGCTCCTTCGGGCAATACATCAGTTTACTCGGGAGATATTCTCTTGCTTTACGGTAAGAGCAAAGCAATCCGAAACCTGGATATCCGGAGAAGCGACGAAGAAGGGGAACAAGCGCATCAACAGGCGGTTAGTGAACATAGGAAAAACAAACGTGAGCAGAACAGGAAGGAAAAGAATAGAGAAAAAGCCGAACTGCAGAGAAACTCTGTTACCAGATGAGTTAATTTCACACTGCTCAATTCTAAGATGACATTATACAAGCTCTATAATAGATATGCTGATCAATAACATTGAGAACAAAATAACCAAACCACAACAGGACCTCTTTTACTCCCGAAACGATAAAAACGACCCGCGGATGGGAGAGTTCGTTTTTCGTGATAGGGAATATTATCCCAAAGCCGATTATGTTATAGTCGGATGTCCCCAGGATATGGGAGTAAAACGAAACAATGGGCGCGAGGGCGCCAGGGGAGGACCCACATCGATCCGGCGCGCTCTATACAAATTTCCCGTTCCCGAACCGATGAGGAATAAGATGATTTTTGACATCGGAGACGCTATAGTTGCTGACACCCTGGAGGGAACACATAAACTTTTGTATGAAATCGTTTACAATCTGCTTGAAGACGAAAAGAGATTGGTAGTCTTAGGAGGTGGTAATGATATATCATACCCCGATTGCAGAGCGCTTTCGGAACTCTCCAGTGAACTTGTGGTATTCAATATCGACAGCCACTTCGATGTGCGGGATGATGAGCAATCAACCAGCGGAACGCCATACAGGCAGCTATTAGAAGCGGAATTCATCCATCCGCCGAAATTTTACGAGTTAGCTAACAAGCAAATCGTCAATTCCCCGGAATACGAAAACTACCTGAGGGTAAAAGGGGTAAATATAACATCACTTGAAGATCTGCGGGAAGAGGGGATCGAAAGCTATTTAAAAACAGTGATGCATCATAATGAAGCTGACTCTATATTCTGGGGATTCGACCTGGATGCGGTACGCGCCGATGACGCTCCGGGCGTCAGCGCTCCCTATCCTATTGGGTTAAGTGCCGAGGAGATATGCACTATCGCCAAGATCGCAGGCTCGGATAAACGAAGCAGAATTCTGGAAATCACCGAACTTAATCCGGAATATGACCTGGATAATAGAACGGCTAAACTTGCCGCAATGATTATAATGTATTATCTAAACAACTAATTCGTGCATTCGAATTAACAAATACTGGAGTTGATATCAAATGTTTGGTAAAGGGATAAAACTATTCACCCTTTTTGGATTCGATGTGAAAATCGATCTAAGTTGGCTGATTATCGCGATTCTTATCACTTGGTCGCTTGCGGGCAGCCTCTTCCCCGCTTTCTATAAAGACTACTCCACTACAACCTACATCTGGATGGGAATTGCGGGGGCGGTTGGATTATTCCTGTCGATTATAATTCATGAGTTTTCCCATTCACTGGTTGCAAGAAAGTACGGATTGAACATGAAAGGGATAACATTGTTTATTTTCGGCGGCGTCGCCGAAATGCCGGACGAACCCCAGAGCCCGAAGGGTGAATTCTATATGGCGGTTGCGGGCCCGATAGCGAGTATTATTATCGGGGGAGTTTTTTTCGGATTATCCGCTATTAGCCAAGATATTGTCCCCGAGCCGCTTATCGGAGTCATGGATTATCTGGCATTGATCAATATTATCCTTGCCGGATTCAATCTTATCCCGGCTTTTCCCCTCGATGGAGGGAGGATTCTTCGGTCCGCTTTATGGTCATGGAAGAAAAATCTCAGAAAGGCAACCAAGATTTCCTCGAATATCGGTTCCGGCTTCGGAATCTTTTTAATCCTGCTGGGAATATTCAGGCTGAT
>WJIR01000174.1 GCA_014730175.1 Candidatus Zixiibacteriota bacterium | reverse complement strand
CGGATTAATATCTTTCGTGAATTGTCCTGATTAGATAATATAATTCGTTTCTAAGCGATTCCATTACCTCTCCCCTATCGAACTGCTACAGACAATAATATACTTATCCCTCTTTCATTATCCTTTCACGAAGTCTATCGGTAATATAATGAAGGACAAACATGTGGAGCCCCTCAGCAAGACCCATATCGAAAGTCGGAATATGCATATTAAGATCCGCTATCTTGCCTATTTTCCCGCCATCATAACCGGAAATTGCTATGGTGATCAGGTCGTTTTTCTTAGCCCATTCCATAGCTCGTACAACATTGGGGCTGTTACCGGAACCGGATATACAAACCAAGATATCGCCGGGAGAAGCATAACATATCATCTGCTGTTCAAAGATGTGTTCATATCCTTCATCATTGCTCATAGCAGTAATGTAGGGAACGTTATCGACCAGGCTTAAAGCGCGAAAACGTTTGGTAGCCTGCATATTAGGTTGGGTTCCTTTGGAGAGATCTTCGCTGAAATGGCTGGCGGCGGCGGCGCTTCCGCCATTTCCGGCAAAAAATACCATTTTACCGTCAAGATAGCCTTTATAAAGAACATCGATAACTTTGTTTATGGTAGCGGAATCGACGTTGCCTAATACTTCGTCCGCCGTTTTAACATAATCTTCGAATGACATGACTTTCCTCACTTCAAGATGTTTCGTCTATAGTTGAATATGATCTTGGATCCATCAATTTCCAAATTAAAGGGGAACTCCCTCATATTGGAAAACCTCTCTCTTAATGTGGCGCGGTTTTCCGGCGGGCAGTAGACCAGCAAAAATCCGCCTCCGCCTGCGCCGGCGATTTTACCTCCCAGAGCTCCACCTTCGAGGGCTCGATTATAGAGGTCATCTAATTCCGTATCCGATATTTTTGACGCTAATTTTTTCTTCAAACACCACCCTTCATGCATTAGTTCCCCGAGACGATGGAGCTGACCATGGTTAAGGCAGTTCTCGGCATCGACGGCGAGAGCTGCTAAGGAATTGAGTATCTTGGTTTTATCCTCAATGTTCGCCTTTTGCTCAGAGAGGATCGATTCGGACTGACGAGTCCGGTTGGTAAAGAAGAGCATCAGGTTCTCGCTTAATTCTCGAATCTGCTTGGACGTCAGATTAATTTTTCGATTCGTAACCTCGCCAGTCTGAAGAAAATCAAACTTTCGGATGTTACCATAAGCGGCAATATATTGATCCTGAACGCCAATCGGTTTTCCTACCTTATCAATTTCTATTTCGCATGCCTGGCGTGCCAAAACCTCGGGGCCGTGGTGTTCCCCCGCATGGGCATAAAGGGCATTCAGCAAACCGACAGTCAACGAGGAAGAAGAACCCAGCCCGCTTCCTTCGGATGGAATATCCGCCAGAGTAGTGATTTCAACTCCGTGGGTAACACCGGTCATTTTCATGGCTTCCCTGACCAGATCGTGCTGTATATCGTCTACGGAATCAACGATTTCTTTAACAGAATAGTTTATGAAAATCTTTTCGTCGAAGCGTTCCTTTACAATCACAAAGACATATTTGTTAATGGCGGATGATACTACTCCTCCCCCATACTTTGCGAAAAAGTCTCTAAAATCGGTTCCACCACCCAAAAAGCTTATTCGCAGCGGTGTTTGACTTATTATCATATTCTATAATCCTCTAAGATACAATTTGTTGTTTTCTAATCAGCTCTGCCCAATCCATGCGGGCAGCTTTTAAATCTTCGGGATTGCCGATATCCCTTAAATAACCGTTCAATTCATAACCATGCATAATACCCACCATTTTGGGAAAGATATCAAATCCGAAATCCAGAGGAGTCTTGTCATCAAGAAATGCGAAAAGCTCGGGCGATGCGACTTTTATACCGGCATTGGCTAATTTCCCCGGGGGATTGGGCGATTTTTCCACGAATTCAACGACAATACCATTATCGTTCAAAACAGCAATACCTCTGGTTTCCGGTCTGGGCATCTCCATAACCCCCATAGTAAAAACCGCATCTTTGCTGCTATGATAGTCGATTATCCCACGCAAATCTACATTGGTAAGGTTGTCTGCATAGATTATTAGAAAATGATCATCATTAACAAAATTCATATTCTCGCGTACGGTACCTGCCGATCCCAGCAATTCCGGTTCATGGAATAACACGATGTCAATATCGCCTCCGTAATTCTCAGCAAACTCAGCAACCTGTTGAGGTAAATGATGGGTATTAATAAGCGTTCGTTCTATGTTAATAGCTTCCAACTTTTCCAACCACCATTGAAGCAAAGGTTTGCCGCAGATATCAACCAGGCATTTCGGTATCTCATTGGTCAATGGTCTCAGGCGAGTACCCAATCCTGCAGCTAAGAGGAATGCGTTCAAAATCTACTTCCTCGCCTCTCTGACCACATTAAGTGTTTTCATTTTCTTCTCGGCGTAATCGAGGATATCCTCGACATCGGTTTGCTCGTTGAGGTAGTTGATGTAGTCATCGACTGATTTCTCAATAGAAACCTTTGGTTTCCAACCCAAGCTTTCCAATGCAGATATATCCGAGAAAATATGGCGTGTATCGCCGAATCTGTAGTAGCCGGGTATTTTCGGTTCGATATCCTTGCGGAATCTTTCTGCGACTATCTTCGCGAATTCAACTACGGTATAAGCCCTTCCGCCGCCGACATTAAAAACACCGAAGTCCGCCTCAGGTTTCTCCAAAACGAGGAGATTGGCATCGACAACATCCTGGATATTGATATAATCCCTGAGGGATTCGCCATCTTCGTAGACGGTAGGCTGCCGGTCGAAATACATATTAAGGCAGAAAATACGGCAGGCGCCGGAATATGCATTGTAAAATGATTGTCTGGGACCCTGAACGATAGAATACCGCAGGCAAGCGGTGGGGATTTCGTATCTTCGACCAAGATTAAGCGAGATCAATTCCTGCGTATATTTCGATACCGCGTATTGATTTTGCGGATTTACTACTGATTCATCGGTTAACTGATGCTGCGCTTTTTCGCCGCAGACGGGGCATTTGATATCCCAATCACCTGCTCTTAACTGTGATTCGGGGCGTATATCGGGATAAACGATACCGTCCTTATCGCATAAATATTTACCTTCTCCGTATACTGCCTGAGATGAAGCCACCACGACCTTCTTGATTGGTAACTTCTTTTCCACGATCAACTCGTAAATCAAGGCTGTCGCCACGGAATTAACGCTGAAGAATTTCGAGAAATCGGGGAGATAGTCCTGATACGCAGCTAAATGAATAACCGCTTCAGCGCCATCGAGCGCATTGAGCATATCGTTGCGAGAACGAACATCCGCTTGAATGAAACCGGCTTTGGGATTCAGATAATCAGGTTTTCCTTTAAGGTGAACCGGTTTTTCCAGACTGTCCAGAATGGTTACATCATAACCTCTATCCATCAAGGCGTCAACCGTATGGGAACCGATAAATCCGGCTCCACCTGTTACCAGTACTTTCATATTTCACTTCCGTAAGTATTCTTGTTGTAAAATCTGTTATTATAGTTTCTTCGGTATGTATAAGCAAGAATTTTGATTGATTTTGAATTGATTAATACCGGAATGCAGAGTCTCCAATAATGAGTTTTTTGTGTTTTCATTGATTGTCAACACTAATAGTGCAAATATCCATGGTCTATTATTTTCGGAAATTCTCACTCGAATATTATTTTCTGCTTTGATTATCTAAATAAATGATTATCTTAGGTTACACAGTCTAATAAACCTGTTACATGTCTTCAAGAATCAAATAACGGTAGTATAAAATCATTTGATCATACCCATAGTATTTTTTTTACTGGTTAACCTCAAATTAATTCAAGGAGAATCTCAATGAATAACAAATCACTAAAAGCGTTTCTTTCCTACGGAATGCTTGTAGCAGCCTTCTGCCTTTTGATGTCAAGCTCCATTGCATTAGGCGCATCAGAGGAGTTTTATCAGAAGATAAGAGTTGATGTACCTAACAAGGACGCCGTAAGGGAAATCCTCTCAAGCGGGATCGATGGCGAGGGGATGCACTACGACTACGAGAACGGTCATCTTTATCTTGAGTTGAGCGGTTATGATATAAACAAGATTGAGCAACTCGGGTATAGTTATGTGGTCGAAATTCCCGATCTGGAGTCATGGTACGCCGCTCGTAACGACGGTTTGGATATGGGGGGATTCAGAACTTACTCCGAAGCTGTTTCGTTTATGAATAACCTGCATAGTCAGTATCCCTCGATAACAAAGATAGAGAATATCGGCGCCGGTCATAACGGAAACGTTATCTGGGCTATGAAGGTCTCGGATAATGTGAATGTGGAAGAGGATGAACCGGAAGTCCTTTATACCGGTCTGACACATGCCAGAGAACCGATCGGGATGGAGATATGTCTTGATTTCGTTGACTGGCTATGCTCGGAGTACGGATATGATCCGGATGCTACCAATATCGTCGATAACAGACAGGTATGGATCATACCGATAATTAATCCTGATGGTTATGAATACAATCGCCAAACCAATCCCAACGGCGGCGGTATGTGGCGTAAGAATCGTCGTAACAACGGCGGTTCCTATGGTGTGGACAACAATCGTAACTATACCTTTATGTGGGGATATGATAACAACGGTTCTTCGCCCTGGCCGAGCGATGAAACCTACAGAGGTCCGTCGGCGGGTTCCGAGCCGGAAAACCAAGCGGTAATGAATTTCTGTGAAGATCACGAATTCGTAATAGCATTACATTATCATAGCTATGGCGAGTGGTTCATTTATCCCTATGGTTTCGACGGCAGTGATACCCCCGATCATGACCTGTTTGTAGCCTTAGCTGATGCCGCTACAAATATTAATGGATACACTCCCGGTAAGGCTCCGGAATTGCTATATTCTGTAAATGGTGATGCCGTCGATTGGTCTTATGGTGAACAGGATACTAAACCGAAAACATTTGGATTCACTCCCGAAGTGGGGAATACGTTCTGGCCATACGAGGGACAGATTCCAGGATTGATTGCCGAAAACCACGAAGTGAATGTATTGATGGCGCAGGTTGCCGGTAACCCCTATGCAGTTACAACTCCGTATGCACCGGTGGTTGATGAAATGGGTTCCGATCCCGATGGCAACTATACGGTAAGCTGGCAGGTAGTCGCCGGAGACACTGCTATCGACAGATTCGAATTGCAGGAGCTAACCGGCATGACAGTAATTACAGACGGCGCCGAGGATGGCTCCGGCAACTGGGAGATGGAAAACTTCAGCATCACCGGCTCCCAGCATCACAGCGGATCATACAGCTTCTATTCCGGTACCGGCAATAATTACATCGCAACCTTAACATCCGTTAATGCGATCGATGTTAACGAACCGATGGATTTAACTTACTGGATCCGAGTCGATACCGAAGCCAATTACGATTATGCTTACGCCGAAATATCCACCGATGGTAATACCTGGACCGTACTGGAAACCTATGACGGTTATCACAGCTGGTACCAGAGATCATTCAGCCTCGATTCCTATATCGGCGAGCAGGTGTTTGTAAGATTCCGCTACGTAACTGACGTCTGGATCACCGATCCGGGTATCTGGGTTGATGATATCTATCCGGTGCAGACCTTCGAAAGCGTGGTAACCTTATCCAACAACATTCAGGAAACATATTACGATATCTATGGCCAATCTGAAGGCACTTACTTTTATCGAGTACGTGGGTATAATGACGTCGGATGGGGACCATTCAGCGCAACCGAGGATATCGAAGTTACCGGCGGCGGACAGGTATGCGGCGATGTGGATATGATTCCGGATGATGATCCGATCTATGTACCTCCGGGCGGCTCGTTCGGTTTAACCGGTTTTATCAGCAATCCGAATGCGGATCCGATAGTAACCGATGTTTGGGTAGGCGTGATTCATCAGGGTAATTTCTTCGAGCTCTGGAACTTCTCGAATATAAACCTGAATCCGGGACAGTCGGTAAATTCGCATCTTAACCAGTCAGTGCCCAATTTCGCTCCGCAGGGAACTTATGATTACGTTGCCTATTGCGGCGACAAACCGGTCTCCTGTGATACGGCATCATTCCAGTTCACCGTAACCGGCGCGCGCATTCCTAACGGCGCCGATGAATGGACATTGGAAGGTGATTGGGGAAGCGATAATGTAATTCCTTCGGAATATGCATTAAGCGGCAGTTATCCCAATCCGTTCAACGCAGAAACCAACATTACTTTCGAATTGCCGCAAGCCGGCGATGTTACTCTGGAGATCTATAATCTCATGGGTCAGAAGCTGGCTACGCTGGTTGATGAATACAGAGAAGCAGGTCAGCATACCGTCACCTGGGATGCTGCTGATTACTCCAGCGGAGTCTACTTCTACAAACTGCAAGCTGGCGAATTCGTTAGCACCAAAAAGATGAGTTTACTGAAGTAAACATTTCAGAATTGAACAGAAAGCCCCCGGAAAAATCGGGGGCTTTTTTCATTCATCAACAATCAATGATAACCATATAGATGTTATCCTTTTGGCCCGGATAATTCATAAAAAACATTAATTCGTAGCCGAAGGCTTGTCCTTCGTTAGCTCAAGTGAATTAGAATAATTACAGACTGTAATTGAAGATTCCAAAGAAATACCGGAAGCGCAAGGCTTCCGCTACCGGTGACTAAATTAATGAGTAATACAGATTAGTCTTGTAATCCACCTCCATTCACTAAACCTCCCAACTTTAATATTACTGTAAAACATACAATTTATACTTAAAAAAGTAGTTGCATTTAGCGGCTAACTTGGTTTAATAGGTAGGCAGTACTTTTAATTCATCAGAAGGAGCTGGAACTCAAGTAGGTGGAGTAAATGAGCTTACGCCGGATCGAAGCTATTGATATTTCCCGAGGGATGGCAATGTTATTAGTATTGCTTTCTCATTCATGTTTTGCTTTGACGGCGGTTCGAGGGCAATTTCCCGAGCTTTACTTTCCTCTCAGGATATTATCCAGACCATCTACTCCCGCTTTTTTAATTATCAGCGGCATGGTGGTTTCCTATATTTATCATTCTTCTGATCCTGAAGAGTTTAAACGATTAAGAGGAAAAATTACCAAACGCGCCGTTGTTCTATTGACCATCGTACATTTGCTTATGTCTGCCAACCTCTGGGCAAAAACCGGCGACTGGAGTTATTTAATCAGAAGTCTGCAAATTACCGACATCATCGGACTGGGATTGATAACCTATATTTGGGTGCAGGACATAGTGGAGGTTAGATATTATCAGGCGATTATCATGTTTCTGGTATCCGGTATTTTGGTGCGGATCTGGATGCCCGACGATATAATCGGAAGTGTGGTTAAACAGGTTTTTTTCGGACCTTCAAGAAATATGGAAACTTACGTAGCCGGCAACACATACACCGTAGTTCCTCTTTTAGCCATTTATCATTGCGGCGTTGTATTGGGGAAGGATTTCGTCAGAGCCGTCCGGTCAGATAAAATCGAGGAATTTTCCAAAAGGTTATTTTACGGAGGATGGGGAGTGATCGCTGCCGGAGCATTTGTCTATATCGCAGGTCAGAAGCTTCTCGCGGTATTTCAGATTCGGGGCTGGACTTCATTTTTCTCAGGGATTAGAAAATACCCCCCGTCTATCCCCTATCCGCTTCTTTATGGCGGCGCTTCCTGCCTGATGATTGCCGTTTTGCTCTGGTATGGAGAACGTTATGGGAATTTTGGCATATTCGGCAGGATATTCAGGGTATTCGGATTAGCTTCGCTGGTTTCATTCGTTGTCCAGCACTGGATTCATTTTTATCTGGTATCAGCGGTGGGGCTCCCGATGCCGTTGTTGGGAATACGCTGGTTTTTGTTTTTCTTCGTGACCTCATTCATTGTCTGGTGTTTCGCCTTTCTCTGGTTTAAATTTGTGTTGAAAAGGGAATTTTAAATATGGAGGGGCACTGTTTATCGTGACTCGTTGAACTCTGCCGGTCAGCGCTACAACGCTGACGGTACTTAAAGCGCTGTCGGATGTCCTCACACTATAGCGCCGATTCAAAACCCTTGACAAAATCTCCCTATACCGGTAGCTTATCCCATCATGCAACTTTCCAACGTCAAAGGAACGGGCTGATGCCGGAAGAGAAACATAGCAGGTCGGGTTCCCCCGATAAATCGGGGCAGGCTCAACAAAGCGAGAAACCCGACACCTATGGTAGGTCGGTGGGTTTACCCCCGACATGGATGCCGCAGGCATCCAAAGGTATTTTAATCAAGCGCAACCGCGACCGTTTCCCGGATGATTTCATGTTCCAGCTTACAACCGAGGAAAAAAGGGAGGTGGTCGCAAATTGCGACCACCTGCAAAATCT
>WJIR01000173.1 GCA_014730175.1 Candidatus Zixiibacteriota bacterium | reverse complement strand
TTTCAGTCTTACTTCGCGAAGCAGTTCGCTAATGGAATCCGGTTCTGAGTCCGTGTCGATTTTGAGAAAATTATCGCCTTTCTTTACCAATCCGGTTTCTTCCAATTGACGATCCGCATCCTTTAGTCGGGAAAAACACTCATCCATGAGGTTAAGAGTCCTTACCAGATTCGAGGCATCGTCTTCATTGAGCGCCCGTAATTGCCTGTCGAGTATTTTACCGTATTCTTCCGTGCATTTTAGTTTGGTTCTTAGCTTGTCTCGAATTGTATCAGGTTTATCCATAATCACACCTATATAGTAAAACTCACGCGTTGGGGAACATCTCCGCCGATCTTGCGCTTATCCGGCGAGATCGACTCGTCATTGAGTTCAATTGCTTCCCATCCCTTCTTCACATTTTCCACAATCGGGATCAACCTGTCCACAATTTCGGCATCGCTTCGCATACTGGCTTCGGTTATCTCCAGAATCATAAACGAATAAAGCGATTTTAACTTCAGCGCTATCTCTCCGGCGTCGAGATTCAAGGTTGAAAGTAAGTGAAAAACGATTTTTCGAGCTTTTTCGAACTTAACTTGAGCGGTTTGCTTATCGTCGCTGTTAAGCGACTCCCTTGCTTCCGCGAGAAATCTGATAATGCCGTTGTAAAGCATTACGATTAGCTGTTTCTGATTTAAGCCGTCTGTCTGAATTCGTTCGTACGTTCTAATCTGATCGTTCATGTAGTCTGCCCCATAGTGATATTAGAACAAGCTCTTCATCTGAGCGAGTTGTGCGGAAAAATATTGTTGTTCATTTTGGAGTTGGCTTATGGTTTGCTCCATGGCATAGAATTGTTTGTAAAGTTGTTCACGCCTCATCGTAAGCCGCGTATTAAGTTCTTCCAACTGATCGTTGTAAAGATCGATCTGCTTCTGTAAACCGGAAACCCTGGAAGCGATGGAACCATCGTATGAATCGGTGTAATCGTCCAGCTCGTAGGATAACAGCGATGCAATACCTCTTGCAAGCGTGATAGTACCCTCGGCAGCATTATC
Source organism: Candidatus Zixiibacteriota bacterium (assembly GCA_014730175.1). Taxonomy (GTDB): domain Bacteria; phylum Zixibacteria; class MSB-5A5; order UM-FILTER-46-8; family UM-FILTER-46-8; genus WJIR01. The sequence continues at coordinate 13,702 of WJIR01000173.1, read as the reverse complement.
GGTAAGATCGCTCTCGGAAAGCGTGATCTTCAGGGACAGTCCTGCCGTATTGGTGTTATCGCTGTCGCCGGTCAGAATTTGACCGGACCCGGTAGCCGACTCCCCATTAATGGTTCCCTCGACATCAACGCCGTCGGTCGAGGTGCCGTTTGCAAATCCGAGCGTAGTTACCCCACTGCCCTGACTGGATGACAATAGTTCAATCGCGGAAGTACTTCCATACTTGGTCGATTCGACTACGAAGTGGCCGTTGTCGCCGCCATCAACCCAACTGACGGTAACATCATTGTCCCCAAGTGTCTCATCGGCGTTTATCTGCGCTTCGATTTCTTCGGCTAATTGGGCGCCCGATGTATAGGTCTGCTGCGTAAGCTCGATATCATCGGATAGAACCCCATTAACCCTGATCTTAAATTTATAGTTATTTTCATCGATGACGAGGTTGTTTACGGATGGATCGCTGATATCGGTTCCCTGGTAGCTTCCCTTCGTCGCTATCTGAGTAACATTGACTGCGTACCCCGTTGAGGTCATTTCGGTATCATCGGTTGCGGATATAAACTCAATCTTGCTATTGGATGACTGCGCCGACATGCGAAATAGATCCACTACTCCCTGCAAATCGTCATCCAGTTTTTCATACAAAGTTGATGAGTCAAGCTTCAAATGACCGTCGGTACCGACAGTGATCCCGATATCTATTAGCTCATTCAGGTCGGAGTCCAAACCGGAGATCGGATTGGTCGCAAGGCCGCGCACATGGTTTTGAAGATTTATCAAGCTCATATCACCGATCAGGATACCGGCTTCTTCGGTCTCGGGATTGTAATCCATCAGCTCATCGATATAATCAGTCAACTGATTATATGTGTCTATAAGCCCCTGGATATTATTTTTGATACTTTCCTTATCGATCTCAACTTTAAGCGTGTTCGCTCCCGAATCGGAAACTTTGAGCAGATTCAGGGTTACGCCCTCTATAACATCGGTAATGGTATTGGTAGAGGAGTTGATGGTTACAGGCGAGTCCGACCCGAAAGTTATAATGGCATCCGAGGCTTCCTGCAGTTCCGGGCTGAAGGTCTGTACCTGAAAGGTATCGCCGCCGTACAAAACTCCGGAGCCAAAACTTAAGGTTAATCCGTCAGAACCGTCTCCCGTTAAGGAGACTTCGGTATCCGCCGCGGAAACCGTGATGGAGCCGGAGTCGGTTCCGTCTGTCCAATTTATGGTGATATCTCCGGAGCCGACAGTCTGCGCCCCATCGCCTTGAATTGTAAAAGTGTAGGTTTTGTTTTCCGAACCGGTATAGGATGCTGACGAACCGAGCGAAACAGTGGATGTCGCATTGGAATCCCAGATTATGGTTTCGGGAGTATCGAAGCTGGAACTTGCAAAATCCGGAGCTGTTCCTCCGCTGAGACTGGTGGTTACCGAAATCGTATTGGTGACTCCGGTTTCATCCGCGGAAAGAAGCAAACGGTATGGATTGCCTGACGAACCGTCGTTAATGATGGAAGCGGTTACTCCGGCGTTTGTATTGTTGATCGCATCCCGTAATCCTGCCAGGGTATTGTTATCGCTATCGATAGTGATAGTTTCGGTGGCATTGTCGCCAACCTGAATCTGCACGGTTCCGGTTCCGATACCGGTAGTGGTTGCGGAGAAGCCCTGGCTTGCAAGCTGATGTTGTTGAGCGAGTTGGTTTACATTTATGTAGTAAGTGCCAAGAGCGGCTGAGGATGTCGCTGTAGCGGTAAAAATGGTATCATCGCTGTTAGTCACCGATTTGGTATTCCAAGCCGATTCCTTTGATAGAGTGGAAGCTTTGCTCTTGAAACCGAGAAGATAAGCGGACACTGAATTCCAGGATGTAATTTTATTAGTAACTTCCGTTTTTCTTTCATTAATTAAGGTCGCATTACGCGCTTCGTACTGAAGAATCGCATCAATTATAGCGCTGGTATCCAAATTTGAGATTATACCATCGATTGAACCTGAGGGCATATTGTCCTCCTAAAAAAAATTTAGTTCTCTTAGGTATATATCGACATGAAGCGTCGCTACTAAACGGAAAAAAGGGGCGTCTTTAGAAAAGGCGCCCCTTTTTCAAGAAGGAATTAGACTTTGTGGTCGTAAATCATTCCCAGTATTTCATTAATATGTTCTCTGAGCCGTAAAACTTCCTCAGGCGGAACCTGGCGGATAAGTCGATTACTCTCACGCTCGACGAATTTAATGACTATACTATTGGTCTTATCATCAAATTGCCACCGCAGATCAATCTGCTTGGAAGCCAGCATGGATTTGATTGAGTTAAGCGCTTGATTTATTTCATTTTCCTTACCCTCGTGAACCGCAAGGCGTCTACCGGGCTGATTGCTTAGGCTGGGAAGGTTAATCTCAACTCTTGAGCGATTTCTCGCTTCCGCAGCTTTCGGCTTACCGGTTCCCTTAGTGATATTCACGTCACTACTCTTTACCGCCTGTCCGGCTACCTGTGAAGTTGTGTTCACGTTCAATTAACTCACCCCTTTCGTAATGGAAGCGGATTACAAAAATCCACCACCATGTTAATCCGTTAAGGTTATCTGAACAGTGACAGAGCCACTTGCGGTATTTGGTTCCCCTGCGCCAGCATTGAAGTTCCGGACTGGAGCAAGATTTGATAACGAACAAAATTACTCATCTCTAAAGCCATATCGGTATCCCTGATGGTCGATTCCGATGCGGTCAGATTCTGAGATGCTATCCTCAGATTAGAGAGAGTCGCTTCGAGAGTGTTCCTCTGGAACGAACCGAGATTTCCTCTCAATGTTGTTACTTCATCAATCGCCTCATCGATAATCTCCTGGGCATCCTGCGCCTTAGCTGCAGTCATAATGCTTATATCCTCGAGCGATGAGAATTGATTGCCGCTAACACCGGTGCCGAGATAATTGGCTTGCATATTCTGTATGGCGACATTAGCGGTCTGTCCGACATTTGCCCCTACCTGGAAGGTCAGGGACTGATCAGTGACGTTGAGCTGTTCGGTACCTCCGAGCGACGTAAGATCAATCTTTACCTTCACTGACTCGGTTCTGCCGTCATTATATAGAGTTTGCCATTCACCGGCAGTGTAGGTTTGAGCCTGTCCTCCATCGAGTCGCACCGAGAATTTAGCGGCATCCACATCCATCAGGATATTTCCGATATTAATGCCGCCCCTGGTCTTGGCGTCGGTGACATCAACTACTACGGAACCACGCGTTTCGGTATCCGCGCTGTCATAAAGCGTATACTGCTTTCGATAGGTTTCGCTGTTGGTATAGTAACGGACATCATCGATTGTATTAACATAACCGTCCAGAGATACCAAAGCGTCGGTACCTTCGATATTAACAGTATCATTTTCCAGATTTAGTGCCAAACCGGTTCTATCGACCGAGGTTGCGCTATCCTGGAAACGGAACTTAAATTCCGACCCTTCGTCCACCATATAGAATTTAAGTTTGGTCTGTCCCCCGCTTATAACGGTTGCAACCAGCACTTTGGCTGATGAAGCTGCTCCTAAGCCGTCCCCCACGGTACCGAATGTATGCTTCAAGCCGGAACCGATGATGGTCAGTAACTGAGAAGCCGTGTTGATCGTGGTAGCGGCTCCCAAGCCGAGCGTTGTGAGTCCATAGCTATAGGTGGCGCCGTTTGAAGTCGCAACGACGGCGCTAATCTGCAATGTATCATTCTGTGAGATGCCTCTTGCGGAATCACCGATCATGCTTTGCGCCCAATTAAACGTTATTCCGCTGGTGGAACTCATCCCCACCGCTTTAACAGAATATTGCGTGCCGTTACTTACCGATTTTATCCGCCAATTACCGGCTGCATTCACCGTCGCTTCGATTTTACCAGCCAATGACGTATTGTTGTTTATGGCGGTGTTCAACGCAGTAACAAAAGCCGAAGCGGTAGCGGTCGGCGTCATGTTCTTGGTGCTTGCGGATACACGGAATGTGAGTGTCTGTGTTCCTATCGGACCGTCAACCGATTCCTGATAATCGACCTGGAAGGTAACTGTTGCGGCAGCTCCGGTAGCATTGGTGCTTGCGGAGAATGTACCGGCTATTCTGGCGTGAGTAGCGGCAGCCGCAAACTTCATTCCGTTGCTCCAAGCGTCGGTAATTTCTACTGCCCCGCTGTATTTGGTTGCCCCGTCCGATGCCTGGATAACATCGACATTGTGGGTACCGTCGGAAAGATTATTAACTGAAGTGGGCGTGCTTATACCCAGTGTTGTTATATTAAATGATGCCGACGGATCGGTTGTTTTGGTTGCGGTGATGCTGTGCGCACCTGAAGTCAAGGTAGAATCTTTCAGATTCAGGCCGGTTGTGTTGCCGGTGGTGAACGCCGTAACGTTATCGGCTGAACCGTCGAGTAACTTCTTGGTACCGAATTGCGTGTTGGTTGCAACGCGGTTTATCGACTGAATCGCATTCTGGATCTCATTCTCATCCGCCAGAATCTGATTTTCATCGTTTGCGCCGGTGTTTGCAGCGTGAATTGCCAGCTCACGCATAGTAATCAGCAGATTATTGATCTCGGTAAGCGCCCCTTCAGCAGTCTGAATCATATTGATAGCGCCTTCCGCGTTTTCAACCGCCTGGTTCAAACCGGCTATCTGAGCCCGAAACTGCTCACTGATTACAAGACCGGCGGGATCGTCTGCCGCACGATTAATTCTGTAACCGGACGATAGCTTCTCCATTGACTTCTGCATATCGTTGGTGGTCATCGTCAGGTTACGCCATGCGTCTAAGGCTGTTATGTTGTGATTAATTTTCAACGACATTTAATCATCCTCCTTGATTTGTGATTTTCATCCTTTGAATCTTCCCGGCAATTAGCGGGGACAAACGTTTCGGCGAAGCATCACCTCCCTTAAATTAGATTTAACAATTGACTACAATAATAGATATCTTTGTTCAGAAATTTTATCGGCTTTACTGTGAGTAGCTTTAGTTGGGCTAAGGATTATATTATAGTTCCGGTTGTTAATAAATTGACCATTTTTGACAGGATACGCTCCGAGTTGAATCCTAACACCAAACCAATTGAGACCTAATGAACGGTGGCTTCTCTCGTCGAGAAGTGCTGAAGCATTTGCCTTGCCGGCTCAAAATCGGGATTGATTTTCAGCACGCCTCGGTAACCGACTATGGCTGCATCAGTTGCGCCGATCAGACGATAACTCTCCGCCAGTTTATAAAGAGCAAGGTAATCCTGGGGATACACCGCCAGGTACTTCTCGTAATAACCGAGCGCATGCTGTATCTGGTTGTCGGCAACCAGACAATCGGCTATCTGTATGAATATCTTATTGTTAACCGGATTGATGTTATAGTATTCCAGAAAAGCCGAGGCGGCTTCTTTCCATCTTTTCATATTCTTGTAGCAAACAGCGAGGTTCAAATAACCAATGTCGTAGTCAGGTTTGATAGAGATAACTTTTCGGTATAACTCCAGGGCTTTTTCGAATTCCTCCAGTCGTAGGTAGCAATTGGCTAAATTGCCCATAATCAGGTAATCCTGGGGATTGTTTTCAATATATTTCTCGTAATCCGAAAGAGCTGAACGGAATTCACCCATCTCGAAATTAATATTGCCCCGTAAACGATAAGCATCCGAATATTCCGGATGAATATCCAGTACCAAATCGATATGCTTTTTGGCGCTAATGAAATCATTGCTTTCTATCATAATCTCGGCTAATGCAAGATGAGAATCGGCTTGCTCAGGATTAATCGCTATCGATTTCTCATAGTATGAAATCGCTTTCTCCGGATCTTCCTCATCTGAGGCTATCTTACCCAACATATAGCAAGCTTCGAATGATTCGGGATTGAAGGATAAATCTCGCTGGAATTCATCTTTGGCGGTTTGGAAATCTCTGCGTTTGTAGGCGAGTAAACCCAGTTCGCAATGCACTTTGAGATGATTCGGTTCCCTTTCTGCCGCCTCGCGGAAATACTTCTCCGCTTCATTATATCTGCCCAAATCCTTCATGGCAACGCCCATACCGTAATAAGCGAAATGCTGCGAACCGAGGTTATTGTATATGATATGGGAATGATCATTGTCCGGATCGAAATTCTCGATAGCTTCCAGATACATTTTGTAATACTTCAATCCCTCATCATATTTGCGCAGGTTAATATACGCCGAGCCGATCGTCAGCATGGGATCAAAATAATCCGGTTTTATCTTCAGAGCCTGCATCCCGTAGTTGATACACATCTCCATATCACCTTTGAAAAAACATGCAGAGCAAAGCTGATCCAACGCCATTAAATAAGTATGCCGTTCCTTTTTATTGGTCGGTCCGACAATATCCACCACCCTGGATGCATATTTAATCACATCATCAAGTTCACGTTTACCCCGTTTTATCTGCGCTAAGTTGAACAGGGCGAAAGTATTCTTGGGATTTTCTTCGATCTGTTGAAGGAGGAGTTTCTCGGAACGGTCGTACTTCTTAGCCATTTTCGCATCATCGTAGCCATAGCCGTAATGACGAACGCGAATCTTACTGGGAAATACCAAGCCATCGAAAATCAACTGATTATGGACTATCCCATCGAAATAAAATCCCATCCGATTGCGCCACATGCGAGTGTACCGGAGGAAACCCTCCAGCTCGCCCTGCAATGGATTGAAAATCTGTACCGAAACAGCGGTGCAAGTCGTGTTACGCGCGGCTTGAAGCAATAATTCCCGGTCTTCCTCGAATAGCTCCTCGTCAGCATCCAGGTAGATAATCCAGTCGCCGGAAGCGTACTTAATAGAATTATTCCGAGCTTCTGAGAATGAGTTTTTCCAGGGATGGAAATATACCTCCGCTCCTAATTCCTTAGCGATATCAGGCGTGCGATCGGAAGAACCGGTATCCACAACCACCATCTGATCGACAACATCCTTTATTGAATTGATACACCGCGCTATATTATCCTCCTCGTCCTTTACAATCATACAAAGGGAGATGGTGGGTCGTTTTTCGAAATGGTCGACTTCCAGTCTGAAGAGATTCATCAATGTATTGCGATGATTAGGATCAAGTTCAAGCGCTTTGCTGAAATAGTTGCGGGCGGTTTCAAAATCTCCCTCTTTCTCATATACTACTGCCAGATTGGAGATAGCATCTGCGCTGTCAGGATAATCCGCCACCAAACGTTCCAGTATGCTTTTGCTCTCCTGATATTCGCCGGTAGCAAACAACAGAATTCCGTAGACGCTCTGTATCTGCGGTTTTTCAGGAAATCTTTCTTTGGCGGATTTAGCGATGTTAAGAGCTGCCTCATATTCCTTAAATTCATAAAGAAGCGATATCAGATTGGTAACGGACTCCAGGTGTTCGGGATTTTTATCCACCGCAAGCCGCAACTCGCGCAGGGCTTTGCTCTTTTGCCCCATAATCTGATATGCCAGCCCGGCATTGTTATGAATTTCATATTCGAATTTCTGACAACTTCTGTTTATCTTCTCTGTACCGGACGAATCGCCTCCTCGATTGAGACGCAAAAACTGCGCGGCGAAGGTAACAACCTTCTCAGGATCCGCTAATTTCAGCGAAAGGTAGCAGTTTAGATAAGCGCGATCCAGGGTATTGGGAAGTACCTGGTGTTTTTCGATCAATTCGCTGGCAGCTTTGAACTCACCCATTTTTGCCTGCGAAAATGCCGCAAGAAAAACAGCCCTTTCTTTGAGCAGATCGCTGGATAAATCATGGTATAACGATTTCAGGGCTTTCTTCTTTACGGAGGCAAACTCACCGGCTTCAACCAATCTCTCCAGATTGGTGACCGAACTGAGCTCTTTGTTGGTAAAAGGACTGCTCCCGCTTCCTTTCAACTTTAGCTTTTTCTTGTTTCTCTTACTCAAAGCAGCACCGCCTCCTCCGCAATTCCGATCCTATCGCTAACCGGGTATTCGATCGTTTCCTCCGGATGCCTGGTTAGCTTTATATGTCTGGGAATACCGGGCATCCAATCCTCCGCTTCCAATAATTGGCGCATCTGTTCGTTAGTATAGAGATCGGTATTGCCGGAAGTGTATTCCGAGAATGTGACCCTCTTCCAGTTGTCATATTTGTCCTTAACCGCCTTTATCTCCATCGCCGGTAATATACAGAAATATTCTCCCATATCGACGGTTCTATAAGATTCTTCCTCGGAAACCAACACCTCGTTTACTTTCTCGCCCGGTCTGATACCGATAATCCGGATCTGAGGCTTCAAGTGTTCGGGGATATGTGATATCATGGTTTCCGCAAGGTCTCCGATCTTAATTGAAGGTACCTTCATAACGAACACCTCTCCGCCGACAGCTTCTTCAGCAGCTTTAAATACCAGCTTGATCGCCTGGTTCAATGTTAATATGAATCGCGTCATGTCCGGATCGGTTATGGTCAGCGGCTCTCCCGATTCTATCTGCTTTTTGAGCAGCGGAACAACCGATCCGCGGGAACCGACAACATTTCCATAGCGGACCGATGCAAAAACGGTTTTGCTTCCGTTACGATTCAAATTGCCCCAAATCATCAGTTTTTCCTGAAGGGCTTTGGTCATCCCCATGCTATTCACCGGCTTGACAGCTTTGTCGGTGGATACAGCAATCACCTTTTCAACGTCTTCTTCAATGGCGACATCGACTAAATTTTTACCGCCGACTATATTGGTCAACACCGCTTCGTAGACATTGTACTCACAACCGGGAACCTGTTTGAGCGCCGCCGCATGGAAGACGATGTCTACATTCTTAGCAGCCACCTTCAGGCTATCTTTGTTCCGTACATCGCCCAGGATGAAGCGGAGATTATTCATCTCCCGAAACTCATAACGCATATCATCCTGCTTCTTTTCATCGCGGCTGAAAATGCGGATCTCTTCGGGATTTTTATATGCGAGTTCTTTGACGATATAATGCCCGAATGAACCGGTTCCGCCCGTCACCAGAATTTTCTTACCTGCAAAAATTGACTCATTTGCCATACAAACCTCGGCGATATTACAATTGAGGGTGAATAATTGTCAAATCGTTATCATATAATTTTTCGGCATACCGTTAAAATAACTTAAGTGTATCCCGCCGATGAATTTGCAATATAACTTGACGGTCTTATCGAATTGGGATATCATTGACTCCATGGAGAAAGCCAAATACTCAATTTCCAGTCTTCCGATAGTGCTAATCTGCATTCTGCTATGTGCCGGTAACTGCGGTCAGCAAGAAAGCCATCGGGATGGCAAAATCGTTTTGGATTTCTGGCAGTTCTGGACGGAACCGGATGCTAAGTCGGTGATAGACTCCCTGGTCGATGAATTCGAAACAGCTAATCCCAACATCCAAATCGATATCACCGATTTGACCTGGAGCGAAGGCCACAGCAAGATAGTGGTGGCGTTTTCCGGCGGCGATATTCCGGATATACTGGAGCTGGGCTCGGATTGGGTGCCGGAGTTTTCCAGCCGCGGCGCCCTGCTTGATATTACCGAGCAGATTAGCGATATCATACCGGAAAGAATACTCTGGGAACCGGTGATTCGCGATGGCGCATATTATGGTGTACCCTGGTTTCTGGACACCCGTGTGATATTCTTTAACAAGGATTTACTGGTGGCAGCGGGGTACCATGAACAGGAATATCCGCAGACCTGGTCGGAGTTTCTGGCTGCGTGTCGGAGAATTGACCGGTTGGGCGATAGAATTCATGGATTCGGCGCTAACAGTTACGAAAAACATCGGTTATACAAGAAGTTCCTCCCCTTTGCCTGGTCTAACGGCGCTATGATTCTAAGCAGCGATTTCCATTCCTCAGTGGATTCCCCTGAGATGTTGGAAGCTTTGAAGTATTATCTACAGTTGGTGGAAACCGGATTAGTCGATAACCAGAGGAATCTGGATATGGCTTTTATGGAGGGTAAGCTCGGCTTCGTATTCTCAGGAGGATGGTTGTTAAAAAGCATCGAACAGAATCGTCCCGACCTCCAGTATGGCGTGCTGCCCGTTCCGTCTCCGGACAGCGGCATGGGGATATCTTTCGCTGGAGGAGAATATCTAACGATTACCTCCGGTAGCGAGAATCCGGAAGCTGCGCTAAAATTCGTCCGGTTTATGACAGATCCCGATAATAGCGTACGCCTGTGCAAGTCCGTAGGTTATGGATTCCCCGGCTCCAAGGAGCTTCCGGACGATCCATTCTATTACCAGAACCGCAATAGGCTGACCTTTCATAAACAGTTATTGAATTCCCGGATGCCCCCCGCTCATCCTCAATGGGTGTATATTGAAGAGATCATCGAAAAGATGATCGAGAAAGGGATGTATGACAAAGGCACACCGGTTGACTTACTACGTCAGGCAGATCATGAAATCAAACGAATACTCTCCGAAGATAATTGAGCTATCCCGGATAATTCATAAAAACCACGAATCCGTAGCCGAAGGCTTGTCCTTCGGGAGTTTAAAAACAATAGACCATTGACAGCTTGTACTTGTGGATTCAGAGAAACGCCAGAAGCTCAAGGCTTCCGCTACAGAAGATGAAATTTATGAATAATACAGGCTATTACAGTTCACATAAAGGTCATTTCTTTATTTCCCCATGGATAATCACGTTGTTGGTTTTCTGGCTGTTTCCGTTGCTGTATTCGTTCATTCTTTCCTTCTACGCAACGGATGTAATAAGGGGAACCTCGCAATTCGTTGAATTTCAGAACTATGCCCGGCTTTTTAATGACGAGAACTTCTTAGCTGCTCTTAAGAATACTACGATCTTCGTTATCGGAACCATTCCCTTCACGACGATATTGGCTTTAATCGCAGCGGTAGCTATCAATTCCAACATCCCGCTTAAAGGCTTGTTCAAAACATCGCTGGTGATACCATCGATCACATCGATGGTCGTAATGGCGCTTATTTTTTCGCACCTTTACGCGCCCGGCGGATACGTGGGGAGTTTGATGCGTATATTCGGTATTAGCCCTCCCGCCAAGGGGCTTTTGTTATCGGAAACCACCGCACTGCCCTCGATAATGGCAATGGATATAATTATCGCATTTGGATATTATATGCTGCTTTACCTGGCAGCGTTGCAGAATATTCCGCGAAACCTGTATGAAGCAGCGGAACTGGACGGAGCCGGCGCCTTCGGTAAATTCCGTCATGTGATTTTACCGCATCTTAAGCCAATAACCTTATTTATTCTGGTTATTAACACCATCAGGTCATTCCAGATTTTCGTGGAGATTTTCGTGATGACTAAAGGAGGACCGCTCAACTCCACATTAACTGCTGTCTACTTCGTTTATGATGCTGGTTTCGTGAAATTTAACATGGGGTATGCATCGGCGGCAGCATATATCCTGTTTATTCTAATAGCTGTTTTCGCCGCTTTACAGATGAAGGTATTCGGCAGTGAAAAAGGAGCAAGGTAAATTGAACTCCGTACTTGCAAAAAGGACGATAGCGACCGCAATACTGATCATCTTCTCGCTTCTCTGCCTTTTACCATTATATTTCATGCTTGTCGGTTCGATACAGGAGACCACGGGATCATCACTGTTGAACTTTATTCCCAGATCGCTAACGCTGGTGCATTTCGAATCCATATTCTCGTCGTCAAGAATGATGCGCTATGTCTTCAATAGTGTCATAGTCAGCGTGTCTGTTGTGACAGGAAATCTAATTTTTTCGACAATGGTAGGATACGGTTTCGCCAGGTATAGATTCAAAGGTAAAGAGCTATGGTTTGCATCGGCATTGGCGGTGATGATGATACCTCCCCATGTGATTATAATCCCGCTTTACAAGCTGATCAGCACATTGGGATGGTATGACAGCTATGCCGCGCTGATTGTTCCCTGGTTGGTAAATCCTCTGGGAGTTTTTCTGATGAGGCAATATATTTCATCGCTTCCGGTTGAAATAGAAGACGCCGCTCGAGTCGATGGAGCAAGTGACCTGTATATCATCTTTAGAATCGTAATGCCCCTTGCAAAGCCCGCTCTGGCGGTGCTGGCATTCCAGGTATTTTTGACCAACTGGAACTGGTTTCTCTATCCCTTCATCTTAACATCTTCTGATTCAATGAGAACGCTTCCGGTTGCGCTGGCGCTGTTGAAAGGATACCAATCGATAAACATACCACAGCTTTTTGCGGCGTCCACCATAGCGGCATTGCCGGTGATATTTTTATTCTTGATTTTCCAAAAGCAGATTATTGCCGGGATTACTTCCGGAGCGCTCAAATCCTGACTCAGTACTCTGCTATCTCCATGTTGTCAACAGGAAGGCGAATGGTGAACCTTGCGCCGCCGGAGAGGATGTTGGATGCCGTTATGGTTCCGTGATGTTCTTCTACAATTATTTTGGTAATGGTAAGTCCCAAACCCGATCCTTTAGGACGAGTTGAGAAAAACGGATCGAAGATTCTTTCCTTTATGTCCTCTCTGATACCTGCCCCGGAGTCGGAAATATCTATATTAAGCATCTCGGCGCTTGAATCATACCGGCATTTTATCTCCACCTGTCCTCCACCCTCCACCGCCTGTAAGCCATTCAGTATGAGATTCAAGAATGCTCGCCCCAATCTTTCGGCATCGCCGCGTGTGAAGCCATCGATTTTGGTTCCATCATAGGCAAGTCTAACCCCCAGCCGTTCCGCTTGAGGCTTAATTTGTTCCACAATCGCCTCAATTATCGAAGGTACATCTACATGTCCTGTATGAGTGACCTTAGGAGCTGCGAAATCCAGATAATCCATCGCTACCCCATTCAACCGCTCCACCTCCTTTTTGATAGACTTCAGAGAATCTTTTTCCGCATCGGTTTGCGATTCCTCCAGCTTTTCTAAAGCGGAGTTTATCGAATTTAGAGGCGGTTTTAAGTCATTAGCTATCTTTTTCGCCAGCCGAACCATGGTGTGGTAGTAGTCGGAACGGTTACCGGCTTCGCTCTTAGACTTTTTATCCGGTTTCTCGGGAATCCGACGGTTAATCAATACAGGAACTAAAGCCGCCAGGAGCATAAAACTAACAATCTCGGTCGCAACGTCTGAAAAAGACCGAAAAGAATCCCAACTGACAAAAAACGAGAGCAAGCTAAAAACAGAAAACAAAGCTGCCGCCGACAGACTAAAGATTACCCCATAGTATATACCGATCAGCGCTATCGGAATGTAACACAGTTTACCTTTAACCATAGCGAGTACATTTTTCTCACCGAGAGTTTCTCCGAGAAGCGGATGGTAAAACTGGAAGAGAACAGCTATGAGCATAATAGCGATAATTAGTTTATAATCGATTTTTACAGCTCGATCCATGATCGAATCCTTAGCATAAAATTTTCGGATTGTCAAAGCCCAAATGTGTTTTTAACTTAGGTGATTTGAAACTACTCAATAATAAGGCTCAAATCAAATGCCGGGGCGGAATGTGTGACAGCGCCCACGGATATAAAATCAACTCCGGATACCGCAAAACGTTCAATATTCTTGAGGTTTACGCCGCCGGAGACCTCGATTTCTACCTTTCCGTACTTCCCTGCCTTTTTTGCTAAATCCACTGCTTTGGAAACAGTGGCAGGAATAAAATTGTCGAGCATTATGCGATCGATATCGAATTCCAAAGCCGTTTCAAATTCTCTCAGGTTCGTAACTTCGATC
>WJIR01000172.1 GCA_014730175.1 Candidatus Zixiibacteriota bacterium | reverse complement strand
TTGCCAAACAGAATAAGGGCGGAGAGCTTTTGGGAAAATCGCTAATTGGTCATTCGCTGTGGGAATTCATAAAAAACGAGGAAACCGTCCATATTTACCGGACGCTTATTCATCGAATCAGGAATGAGAACAGAAACGTTATATATCCCTTCAGGTGTGATAGCCCGAGCAGACGGAGATTCATGGAGATGCATATCCTTCCCCACAAAGGAAAAAGTCTGGAATTCCGTAGTCGTATTATAAGAGAAGAACACAGACCGTTTCAAAGATTTCTGGATATAGACGAGCCGAGAAACGACTCGTTTATTGTGATGTGCGGCTGGTGCAAAGCAGTCGCAACCAAGGATGGCTGGGCTCAAATCGAAGAAGCTGTCGATATTCTCAAGCTTTTCGAGATGCAGATTCTGCCGGAGATATCACATGGAATCTGCAAAGAGTGCCATGACAAATGGCTGCAAGAACTGGAACCACAAGAAGCCAAAGACTCAAACAAGGCGTAATAAAGGCAGCTAATTTTACGCAGCCACTCCAGCCTCGATTTTATCACAACCGATCTCCTCGCCTTCTATACCGAATGTACGTACGGTTACAGGTATCTCAGAACTGAAGTCGTTCCTCGCCTGAATCGCCGCTTGAGCGATCCCTGAACAGCAAGGCACCTGCATTTTCAGTATGGTAATGGAATTCGGCGTCGCCTGGCTGAAAATTGCTCTCAACTTTTCATAATAGTGCTGCAAATCATCCAGTTTAGGACAACCGACCAGAAGCGATTTTCCTCTAAGATATTTTCCGTGGAAATCAGGAACGGCGAACGGAACGCAGTCAGCGCAAATCAGAATGTCCGAATCCTTCAAAAATGGCGCAGACGGGGGAACCAGCATCAACTGAATCGGCCAGTGCCTTAGTTGCGAGCTCATATCAGGGATACTATCCTTTTGAGACGGTGATTCGGCAGGCATAATGTTGCGCAATGCCGATCCTGGACAGCCGCCATGTACCCGGGGTTCATCAGCAGATTGCTTTTCATGATGGATTTCCTTGAGATGCTTTTCCACCGCTATCTCATCGTAAGGCGCCACTTCCTTCTCTTCGATTGTTATAGCTCCCAGGGGGCATTCGCCCAGGCAATCTCCCAATCCGTCGCAATATGTTTCGCTGATCAATTTAGCTTTGCCATTAATAATTTGCAAAGCGCCTTCGTGGCATGCGGGGACACATAGTCCGCATCCATCGCATTTTTCTTCGTCTATTACTACAATTTCTCTTACCGGCATTTCTATCTCCTGTCTTAATCATACAATATTTAACCCGAGTAATAGTATCGGAATTAGTCCCAATTATCATTGACATAAGTCAAACAAAATGGATGTTTTGAAATTCAGGTGAAAGCAAGCAACAAAATCTACTTGCATCCCGTCTTATAATCGGAATATTTAAAAGAATGTTATCTAAGCAATACAGTATGCGGTCATTTAATTTGGAAAGATCAATAGTTTTTAAATTCATATAAGGAGGTTCTGTGCACAGGATACTGACGATATCACTTTTGACTCTGGGTTTGATTGCCAACGCAATGGCTTATGATGGAGAGGAAATTCCCTGGTATTACTCGCAGCATGATTTCCTCATGGCTTCACCCTCGGCATTTTACGATGGACTGCTCGGTTTTGGCAATCCGGCTAATCTGAACTATCTTCATAATCCCGACTTGAGATTCCATTGGTCAACTGACGGCACCGATGCCGGCTCCTTTAACAATTGGGGCGCTTTTTTGGGAACGCCGGGTATTGGTTTCGGATTACTGAAAAAGGAATTCGCGGATTACGAAACCACGGATTACCGGATTGCGCTTGGCTGGGGCGATGACGAGTTTGGTTTTGGCATTGGATACGGATGGTCGTCTGTTACCGAGGATTTTATCGACCGCGAAAAGTTGGTAAAAACAGGTATGATATATAGACCATTTAAGTATCTCTCTTTGGGGCTTGTTGGAGATTGGTCGGTGGAAAGCGATGCGCGGCAGGGAGTTGCCGAGTTAGGTATAAGACCGCTGGGAACATCTCGCCTTACATTATTCGGCGATATCGCCATGCAGAAAAAGACTACACTGGAAGATGCTCCCTGGAGCGCCGGCGCCGCTGTGGAAGTGGTTAACGGATTGTATTTCACCGGACGTTACTTCGAAAACGAGTCGTTTACCGCCGGATTAAGCTTTAACTTCGGTCATCAAAGCCTGGCGGGTCAGGGCCATTTCGACTCCGAACAGGAGCATTCATATAATTCTTATTCGGTTCGTTTTGGCGGAATGCGCCCGAGTTTCCTCCCTCCTGTGATCGATGAAAATGATAAGTATCTCAAATTGAATCTCAAAGGGCGCGTTCATTATCAGAAGTATCGCTTATTCGATGAAGGAACTCATCGATTTCTCGATATTCTGGAGGATATCAAAGCGGCCGCTGAAGATCCACGGGTGGGAGCGATTGCGCTAAACGTTTCTTCTGTTAGTATAAGCAGGGAAAAAGCCTGGGAAATCCGCGAGGAACTTTATAAGGCCCGACAGAAAGGCAAATACGTAATCTGTTTTATCGGTTATCCCATGATGACCGACTACCATATCGCAAGCGTAGCTGATAAAATCGTAATTGATCCCGAGGGGGGAATTATGCTCCCCGGTTACGCAATGGGTAAAACCTATTTTAAAGGTACTCTTGAGAAGATGGGGCTTGGTTTCGATGAATGGAGATTCTTTAAGTATAAATCAGCGATGGAGTCTTTCAGCCGGGAAAGTTTCTCCGATCCGGATCGGGAGCAGTATCGAGATTACGTGGACGACTTATACGAAACCACGCGCAGGGATATATGCGATGGTCGCGGTTTAACGATTCAGCAATTCGACAGCTTTGTGGATACCATGGTGTTCGCGCTACCCGAAACCGCTCTTGAACTCGGTTTAGCGGATACCCTGGGGCGATGGTCCGATGCTGATGATATGGTCAAGAAGCTGACCGGACGGTCGATGCATCCTATCGGCGCTGACTTTTTGATGGCTAACGCTCTACCTCCCGCTCAATGGGGTAAACAGCCGGAGATAGCCGTGGTCTATGGATTGGGAGCTTGTGCTATGGATAGCGGAATTAAAGCCCGCTGGCTGGAGAGAGTGTTCCTTGGCTTGAAGGATAATGATGATGTTAAAGCCGTGGTTTTCCGAGTTGATTCTCCGGGGGGCGATGGACGCGCCAGCGACCATGTAGCTCAGGCTTTGAAAAAGTGCGCGGAGAGGAAACCTGTTATTGTCAGCCAGGGGGGAGTAGCAGCTTCCGGCGGGTACTGGATCTCTATGTACGGTGACAAAATAGTAGCGGGACCTAATACAATAACAGGATCAATCGGCGTTATCGGTGGATGGATTTACGATAAAACCTTCTCGGATAAATTAGGGATGAGTTCCGATCATGTCCGGAGAGGCGCGCATGCCGATCTGGGAAGCGGAGTCCGGTTGCCCTTTTTAAACCTGACGGTTCCCCATCGTAACCTCACCGAGAAGGAACTGGAGCGAGTCGAAAATCTTTTCTACGATTTCTATACCGGCTTCGTGAGAAAGGTTGCCGATGGGCGAGATATGTCCGAAGCTCGAGTCAGGGAGATTGGAGAGGGACATTTTTACTCCGGTATAAAGGGTAAGGAGATAGGCCTGGTCGATGAGATCGGCGGACTGGAACTGGCTATCGAGATTGCGCGCGAACGAGCCGGTATCGAGGAAGACCAAAGGGTGACTTTGAGGGAGATCCCGGAGTACAAAGGATGGTTTAACTTCGATCTACCCTCTTTGCCGTTCGGCGCGAAGGCAGAAGAAGACCCTGTCCTGGAATATATCAGAATGCTGAATGAGCATCAGGGAAGGCCGTTACCGATGCTCATCCCGGGAACCTATCCGGAGATAGAATAAGCCAGAGACTTTTTTGTGCGCTCTACTGGGTGAGGATTAAATGGTCCTGTTCCCCGATTTCATCGGAGCCACCCAACAGCATATCTCATCCCCTCTCCCCCCGTTCTTATCGGGGTAGAGGGTGTCCCGACTCAGTCGGGACGGGTGAGGGGACGTGCGCGGCAGACGCCCCCGTCTGCCGCTTTCCAGCCGTGGATCGAAACAGTCATGGTTCCGACAACATTATTAAATCGGTAAACGCCGCTGCTACATCGGGATTATCCGGTATTTTCTTTGGAATTCTTCTCATACCCTCCAAATTATAATTGCTCAAGTGGCAATGATTTTATAACTTGCGAAATTACGGGAGTAAATTAGCCGGAGGTTATTATGTCGTTGATTCCAAGAGAAGTCTTCTTTACTAAAGGAGCGGGAAAACATCCCGAACAATTAGCGAGCTTTGAGATGGCATTACGCAATGCCGGAATCGCCAAGTATAATATAGTTACTGTATCCTCTATATTCCCTCCTTATTGCCAGGTGGTTTCGAGGGAAGTTGGGACTTCCCGTTTGAATGACGGGCAAATATTGTACGCTGTGATGAGTAAGAATTCCACCAGAGAACCGAATCGCTTGATTTCAGCATCTATCGGTTTAGCGATGCCCACAGACAAAGGGCATTATGGGTATATTTCCGAACATCATGATTTCGGCATACCGGCTAAGAAAGTCGGTGATTATGCCGAGGATTTAGCTGCAACTATGCTGGCATCCACCCTTGGCGTGGAGCTGGATTTAGACAAGAGCTATGATGAGAAAAAGGAGCAGTGGAAAATTTCCGGTAAAATCGTCAGAACCATGAATGTAACACAGTCCGCCAAAGGTGATACTAAAGGGCTATGGACTACTGTACTGGCTGCCGCTGTGTTTATAGTTGAACATTAGTCTATGTCCAAAACTGGTAGCGCCAATATGCCAAATGAATATTATCGGTGGGCGCCCGGTCCCCCCAACAGTTACGGTTACTTCGCCGAACATTATGATGAATTAGGCTGGGTACGATTCACCAATTCCACCTTCAGGAAATTAAAAGGACTGATAAATAAGTTTAAAATAACACCCAAAGAGATCGTGGATTTCGGGTGCGGCACCGGCGAGTTGCTGTTGCGATTGTCGAAACATGGTTTCACCGGAGCCGGAGTTGACTTCTCGCCCGGGATGATAAATCGAGCCGAGGAGAAGCTAAAAGATGTTGAATTCGAACTGTTTACCGCTGATATCTGTTCGGCTGATTTAAGCCGCGAGTTCCCGCTTGCTACTTGTTTTTTCGATACTATAAATCATATATCAACTCGCAGACAGATAAAGAAATTTATAAAGAACGCACGGAAGCACTTATCGGAGGGCGGGATGTTCGTTTTTGATTTTCTGACTCCGGAGGGGGTGAAAGATTGGGAAGGCACCGAGGTTACATCGAATGAAGACCACTTTATCCTTCAGCAGGGAAAATTCATTGAAGAAAAGGGGAAAGCCCTGGTGACCATCGAAGGCTTCGTCAAACAGGAGGATGGCAAGTACAGGCGATTTCAGCAGTTTTTGGAGCATAAAGGAATAACCGTCGAAGAGATGGCGCAGTATTTGAATGACGCCGGTTTTGAACATTTTTCCATGCAGGGATTTTACCACGATTGGGAACTGGATCATGGGGGAAGAATTCTAACGGTAGCCTGTAAGTGAGGAGTCAGAAAAAATCGAGATATTAACCAAAACCTTCCTGGGGATTAAGCAGCCCGATTATAAAACGGCGCAAGCCGTAATCCTGCCGATTGGATATGAGGAAACTGCATCCTATTTGAAAGGAACCATAGATGCTCCCACCTCGATAATCGAAGCGTCGTATCAACTGGAGCTGTACGATATCGAGACCGATTCGCAACCTCATTTGGAGGGCATATACACAGCTCCGCCGATCAGCTTAAGAGCGATATCTCCGGAAGAAGCGATAAAGCGAACATATACAGAGACCCAAAGTGTTCTCAAAGCAAGCAAATTGCCGGTATTGATTGGGGGAGAGCACTCACTGTCTCTGGGAGCGGTAAAAGCGGGCGTCGAGGTTTACTCCGATTTATCAGTCCTCCAGATTGATGCACATGCCGATCTGCGTGATAGCTATGAGGGGACTGAGTATTCTCATGCCTGCGTGATGAAAAGAGTATCGGAGATGGTTCCTTATATCGGCGTCGGTATTCGCTCGGTTGCTCCCGATGAATCCGAGATATTCAAGCGCAAGAGAAAAGCTAAAGAGATATTTACAGTTGCGGATTTCAGGCAATTAGAAAATTTCGAAGCTATTGTTGAAAAGCTGTCAGACAATGTTTATATTACCATCGATGCTGATGGTTTTGATCCTTCGTTAATTCCAGGTGTGGGAACGCCGGAACCGGATGGATTAACCTTCGATGAATTGAATAGAATGCTCGGAGAAGTGATAGCTACAAAGAATATCGTCGGTTTTGATTTCATGGAATTGCGTCCCATGAAAGGTGATGTGAGGTCTGAATTCACGGCGGCAAAGATTGTATACAAAGTATTGGCAAAAATATTCCGAATAGGATTATAGATAAACTGGAAAAGATATGTCCAAGAAAAAGAAAGTCAATCAGAATTATCTCAAGGAGTTAGTGCAGCTCGAGGAAAGAGCTCCAAACGAAGTTAAATCAATTGTCAATATTCTGAACCTTAAACCGAAAGCCAAAATCCTTGACCTTTGCTGCGGTTATGGCAGGCATGCAATCCCGTTGATTGAGATGGGATATCGCGTAACCGGTTTCGAAATTTCAAAGCCGCTGTACGAAAATGCCAAAGAACAAGTACAAGCGGCCGGTTTGAATATGGATTTATACCATGGCGACATGAGACGTTTACCGCAGATTATAGACGATAAATTCGATGCCATCATTAACATATTCACCGCATTCGGATTCTATCACAAAGAATCCGATAATCAGCGCGCTCTCAACGGAGCCGCAAAACTGCTTAATAAAGGCGGATATTTCCTGATGGATCTCGCAAACAGGGAAAACGTTCTCAAGCACTGGCAATCAAGGCAGTGGTATTCCACCGGAGACATCGTAATTCTTGAGGAATCGGTTTTCGATTTCTTTTCCAGTCGTCTTGAGGTAAAACGGACCTATCTGGGCATGGGGCAGGAGAACGAGGTGTCTAATTTCTCCATTCGTTTGTATTCGCTCCATGAGATGCTTGCGATGATAAAGAAAGCAAACATGATTACCGCCGCTGTTTTTGGTGATTTCGATATGAATCAATTCTCGACTCACAGCCGTAGAATGATTATACTTGCGCAAAAGCATTGAGCTTTTCGTTATTTTTTCCCTGAATCCCGCACGGATCTAATCCCGGGATTCGAACAGTAAGTTTAAATAAATAAATTCAACCCACCCCATTAAAAAGGGCGGTGGGGTTTTTATGTTTGTTGAGAATGCTCAAAGAGATTAAAAATAATATCATAAACGCTGATAGCTCTCGGCGATTACTAAGACAACTGGAGCGCAATGAATCCGGCACTGTTCCCATCACCGGAATCTCCGGTTCACTCCTCGCCGGACTATTGAATGGTGTTTTTGAGACAGCCGATAAGCCGATTGTCGTGGTTCTGCCCGATGATGAGCAAGCGTCACAATTATACGGAGATTTGAATACATTCGTTGCTTCCCGCAACATTTACAGTCTCTGCCCGCGCGGTATATATCCATTTCAGTCTAAAACCACTTATTTCGAAACAACGGGCTCCAAACTGGAAGCGATGTATGTTATGCTGGAGGATTCCCCGATTGTTGTTACCTCCGCGGATGCTGTCTGCGAGCGAACCATGCCCCCTTCCGAGCTACTCAGGTTGAGTTTAAAAATCGCGGTAGGCGAGTCAATCGACATGACAGAATTGGTTGAATATCTCTCCAGTTCCGGATACAAACGGGTACGGTTGGTGGAGGAAATCGGCGATTTTGCAGTTCGCGGCGGGATAGTCGATTTATTCCCGACAACCTCCGAGCACCCGCTCAGGATTGAGTTCTTCGGGGATGAAATTGAATCTATCAGAACTTTCTCGGTATCCACTCAGAGATCGCTGGACCAAAAAGATAATATCTTGCTCCTGCCCCGACGGGAGTTTCAAATGACTGATAATGATCTGGAATACATAATGGCGGAGTTCTCTCCTGAACAAGCCGAAGCGTTGCACGATGCATTGCTGGTCGATGACCCGCTTCCCGGTCTTGAATGGTTGGCTCCGCTTGCCGGAATGCCGACTGTAAGCGTTGCCGAATATTTCCCCGATGATGCGATTGTCGTTCTGGTGGAAGACGAGATTCTCAAAGAGCAGTTCGATGCTTTCAATGAGAAGTCGCATCAGTACATAGAATCGGCGAAGTCATCCGGCTTTCCCACTGCCGACCTTTTCAGGTTTGTTGATACCTTTGATACGTTCAAAGAATCTATTAAATCTAATACCAAAATAGAGGTATTACCCTTCAGGGAAACCGGTCAGACAGATTTAATCGACTTCGCTTCCTATAAGCCGGTTTTCACCGGTTTATCTTCCGGGAAGATGCTGAATCAAATCGATGGATTGCTGGGAAAGGGATTTACCGTATATATCGCTTGCGACAATGCCAAACAGAAGGGCAGAATTGAAGAGCTACTGGGGGAAGGGCGACCGGATATCGTATTCGAAATCGCGCGTTTGGAACATGGTTTTGTGCTGCCGCAAGCCGAATTGGCTCTCCTGACCGACCACGAACTCTTCGGTCATAAGGTTCGCAGACGTCCGCGCAGGTTCAAGGAGGGGATATCACTCCCCAACTATCGCAGCCTGAATCCAAATGATTATGTGGTGCATATCGATTTCGGAGTGGGTAAATATGTCGGACTGAAGACCATTAATGTAGAGGGCAGAAGACGGGACTGCCTGTACATAAAATTCAAGGATGAAGACCGCATCTATGTCCCGATAGAGCAGTTCAACCGGGTACAGAAATACGCGGGTAGTGAGAGCCAGCCCAAGCTATCCAAATTGGGCGGAACCGCCTGGAAGAAGACAGTAAGTCGCGCTAAAAAGGCGATAATGGAAATGGCACAGGAGCTTCTGGCTATCTACGCTCGCCGGCGCGTCTCCCCCGGTTTCACATTTCCTCCCGATTCCGACTGGCAGAAGCAATTAGAAGCCTCTTTCCCTTACGAGGAGACTCCTGACCAGATAAAATCGCTCGAGGAGATTAAATCCGACATGGAATCGGAAACTCC
>WJIR01000171.1 GCA_014730175.1 Candidatus Zixiibacteriota bacterium | reverse complement strand
TTGCTGACTGGGAGAGATTCGCCGGTAAGTGCCGATTCGTTAGCTTGAAGCTTGGAGGCATCGATCAGCCTGATATCAGCGGAAACAACATCGCCGCCTTCGAAGACTGCAATATCTCCGACCACGACTTCATCGGCGGGAATAACGACATGGTCGCCATCTCTGCGAACCACCGCGGTAACCCGCCCCATTTTTCTGAGCGCATCCATCGAGCGTACCGCCTTTAGTTCGGTGAAGAAACCGATAGCCGCATTTATGATAATGACAATTGCGATCGCCAATCCCTCGACGAACTCACCGAATGCGAACGAAACGGCGCCTGCTGCAACCAGCAGCCAGATTATCAAGCTCTTAAACTGCTCAAATAATATCAGCCAGGCGCTTTTCTTCTTGATCTCCCTGAGGAGGTTTCTTCCATATAGCTTGCGTCTTTGGGCAATCTCAGATGTTGCAAGACCGTTCTTAGAATCAACATCGAGATATTTTAAAATGCTATCAGCCGAATGAGCCCAAGGTGTACTCATGTCGATATAATTGTCGTTAACTTGCATTCAATTCTCCATTTTAATACCCGATAAACCGAGCATTCGGTCGATAATATACTGATTCGAAGAAAAAACAGCAAGAAACCTTTGATTTAGTCCGTCGGTCAGCCGTTAAAATTCCGGCAAAAGTCCTCTTGATCACCTCGGGAACAAGTGAAATAGTGGCTTATGCACAGTATTTGTCCTCGAATGCCGGGAAAGGTGGGTAGGTCCGGAGATTTATCCCCCTGATAGGATCCCACGCAAAGGTCGCCGGCAGCAGGTAGGGTTCAGGAATTCGCCGAATAGAGAAATCCGACAATCATTGCCTTATGCGGCGCTAAACGTCCCCGTTTGATGCCTTCGATCAGACGGGGACATCTGACCGCACAATAGAGCGTTCTCCGATTTTATCGGAACCTCACCTGACTCCGGATGTCGGGTGCGGCACCGAATAAATCGGGAACAGCACCTTAATTCCTAATCCGATTCCCGTCCTCATCGTATGCAAAAAATCCCTGACCGGTTTTCACGCCCAAATGCCCGGCACGCACCATTTTCCTCAGAAGAGGACAGGGATTATATTTATGTTCCGAAAGCTCATTGAGCAGATTCTCCATCCAGCTCATCACTTCATCCAAACCCATCTGATCGGCAAGCGCTAAGGGCCCGATATTGAGTCCGAAACCCAGCTTTATAGCCTTATCGATATCGTCCGCCGATGCGATCCGTTCCATCAGTACATGCATCGCTTCGTTGAGCATCGGCACGATAATACGGGTAGTCACATAACCGGGATATTCCGAAACGGAGATGGCGGTTTTTCCCAGATCCGATGCGAATTCCTCGATGATCTTATAAGTCTCATCCGATGTCTTAAGTCCGCGAACCACTTCCACCAACGGTATCTTCGCCACCGGATTTAGAAAATGCATACCAATCACTTTATCCGGACGGTTGGTGGCGGCGGCTATCTCTGTAATTGAGAGTGTGGAGGTATTGGTTACCAGTATCGCATTGGGGCGGCAGATTTCATCGAGCTGTTTGAAGAGGTCACATTTCGCCCTCAAATCCTCGTGGATAGCCTCAATAACCATCCCCACCTTTGCCGATTCCTTGAGGTCGGATTTGGCGGAAATTCGGGATAAAATCGCTTTTTTCTCCGATTGAGTCAACCCCCATTTTTCGATCTCCTTATCCATCGATTCGCCGATTCCCTCCAGTCCTTTTTCGGCGAGTTGCTGATCTTTATCTATTAAAGCCACTTCGGTGCCGGTAGCAGAGATAACGCGGGAAATCCCCTGCCCCATCACGCCGGCGCCGACAATTACTATCTTTTGAAATGCCATATTATCTCCTTGAATAATTAAACCTTATAGCATAATATATACTTCACAATTGCGCAATCCCAAAATGCGGCTATCACACATTGCCGGTTACCCAACACCGACGACAAAATCAGATATGCAGCGTCAAATGCTCACACTGCGGAGGCGTTAACTCGTTTGACGCATTCATACAGGAATAAGAAAGCTCGTTTATCCTGTTTTATCGGATAGGTCTAACCTGGATTATTCATAAATTTCACTATCGGTAGCGAAAGCACGCCAGAGGCGCATAATCCCTCCTGAGGCGGGCAAGCCTTGCGCTTCCGGCTCTTTTTCGGGCCCCGAATCCCAGACTGTGAATTGTTTATTGTTGCAAAATCCCCGAAGGACAAGCCTTCGGCTACGGTTTACTGGCTTTTATGAATTATACAGGCTAACAAAGTTGTTACTAAATCATACGAACCGACTTTGGTTTGTGTGTTCAGTTCCCTGGAGATCGAATCGGGAGTGTGGTTATCAAGCGTCATACCGTCTATGTTAATGCAGTTGGGTGGCAACAGAATTAAATCCGATTCCAAACCACTGTCTCTGTAATCGCGGATGATGTCTTCTCCCGAGATCAATCCACTGACAGTAATCGATTCTCCCAGAAGACGATTTCGTACAAGCACGAGATTCAGTTCAATGTTGACAAGCGCTTCGTTCAATTCGGGAATCAACTCGTCGCGAAAAACCGGAGCCATTAGCGTACCGGTAATGATGGTTATCCGAAGTGGCTGCCTGCGCTTGTTCCCGGAGAGCTTGTTTTTGTTGTCGTGAAAATCATCCAGAAACGACCTGAGCATGCCGATCCCGTTTTCGTATTGGTAATAGTCATCGTAATAACCGGCATCGGGTATCGGCAAATCGGCTAAGAGATAAAACTCATCCGCGAGATAAACAAAGCCGTTACCTCCATCTTTTCTGAATCGGTCTTGCTTTTGTTCGCCATAAGATTTTATCACCTCGGCAGCTTGGATTTTATTTACCGGCGTTAA
The DNA here is from genome assembly GCA_014730175.1 of Candidatus Zixiibacteriota bacterium. Classification (GTDB taxonomy): domain Bacteria; phylum Zixibacteria; class MSB-5A5; order UM-FILTER-46-8; family UM-FILTER-46-8; genus WJIR01. Next base: position 2,058 of record WJIR01000171.1, on the reverse strand, counting down.
CTCCGGTAATCCCTGGCGATGGGCGCTTATTCCCACCGGTACTATTCCGAGTGATACTAATTGGGGGCGCAATTCATTCAGTTCCCGGATTGTTCTCCTCAATTCATCGCCGTCATTATAACCCGGGCAGAGAACCACCTGGGTGTGGACTTCAATGCCGGCATCGGTCAGCCTTTTTAACGTCGGCATTACCGGTCGCAACTTCTTTCTTCCCAGCATCATTTTTCGCAACGGCTCATTGGTGGTATGAACCGAAACGTACAGGGGAGAGAGACGATAATCGATAACTCGCTGCAAATCTCTTTCTGTAACCGAAGTAAGCGTGATGAAATTTCCATCTAAAAATGAGAGACGATAGTCTTCATCTTTAATATAGAGGCTATCACGAAGCCCTTTCGGAAGTTGATCGATGAAACAGAAAATGCATTTGTTAGCGCAGCAGCGTATTTTATCCTGCCTGAACTCAAATCCGAGATCGTCATCCGAATCCTTTTCGATTTCATAGATAACCTGCTCGCCAATTGTATCTTCAATTAGAATCTCCAATAAGGTTTCATCGGAATGATAGACGAAATCCAGCGCATCCTTTATTGCGGTTCCATTAATGGATATCAGTTTAGAACCGGTATCGATTTGCAGTTCCGCTGCTATGCTGCCTGGACGAATATTTTCTATAATAAGCAATTAAGATCGATGAGAAGGAAGGTGAATTGATAGTGATGGTCGAATTTACTGTCGTTCTTCCAATAGTCGGCGTTCTTCTTTAAGCTGCCTGATATTCTTAAGCGCTTCGATGTATAAATCCTTGGGATCAATTGTCACCGCCCGGTCATATTCCTCTTCGGCATCCCCATATCTTCCCAGTACCTCGTAGCATACCCCAAGATTGTATGATGATTTCGCCGACGGATTTTGTTGGGCTTCACTTTCGAAAATCGGCAGAGCTTTCCCCGGTAAACCGGATTGCACTAATTTTATTGCCTGTTTTGAACGGTCGGTAGTTTTCTCAAACTTCTTGGTTACCTGCACCTTATAAGGAGCGATAACCGGTATAAACTGAGATACCGTTTGTTCTGTCAAAGATGATAATACTGCATCCCTGGGTTTCAGTTTGCCGATCTCATAACTGCCGGAAGCTTTTTTGGAGTAATCTGCAAAGGCGGTCTTAACCGCCAGCAGTTCCGCGGTCTCCACATCTACGACGCGAAAAGAAACCTGTACGCCTCCGCTTCGAATAATATACGGCTGGTCAACCAGTTCTTCTCGGTATTTTTTCTTTTTTACTTTTCCGAACAAGGTTTTTTCGTAGATGATATTACCGTCGTCGTCTTTTTCATATTCTCCGGTCCAAACCCTCTTGGTAACCTTTTCAGTGCCGCTTTCATCCTCAACAGAATAAGCGTCCACCTCGCCGAAGATTATTGCATCCACACCCAGCACACGCCCCAGCTCAGCGGCAGATTCGGGATCGACCGCACCGGAAATACCGAGCGCCTGTTCGGATAAAAGCTCCCGAATACGGCTTCGTTCCATTATGGTGAAATAGTCCGAGTTAAAGAGGGAGGCGGTCAATTTCATAGCAACCGCTCTACCGGAGTTTCCCTCGCCGCTGAAATCCGCTATCGCTATGTTACGATGATCGGACATGTCAACCTCGGATGGACGCAAAACGGAGATCTCGGTCTTTGGGGCTCCACAGGATAAGGTCAATAATGCGAAAAGAGTTAATACAAATAATGCTATACCGCTAAATTTCATGCAGCTACTCCTTAAGTTCCGATTCAGTCAGAATAGAATCCCTTTCCAGATTAAACGCCACCCAATCTTCCGTTCTGTCTTGCTCCATATCAAACTCCTCTTTACTTATAACACCCTCGGGACCGATAACCAACCGTTGCTGGGCTCTCACAATCTCGGTCCACTCCTCCACATCTACTTCTTTAGGTCCCTCAACCTGCTTGGGAGCGCTCCATTTTCTCGGTTTACCGTAATCGGGCGCCCATGATGGTCCTCCCACTTCAACCGCACCGTCATAAACATACAACTCGGTCAATGAAT
>WJIR01000170.1 GCA_014730175.1 Candidatus Zixiibacteriota bacterium | reverse complement strand
TGCCGGCGCAATCGTCGAAGGTTCTATGGGCACCGCTGCATCGAAACTTGAGGTTCTTGAAAAAGCCGGAGCGCATATTGCGAAGACATTCAATGATATCCCCGAGATTCTGGCAAAGTTGAGCGTATAAGACGAATTGACCGGTAGTGCCGGACACTTGTAAGACTCCGGCTTATTCCTATCCTGCATTGGAATCGGGAGGCGGGGCATTCCTGCCCTGCATAATAAACCGCAGACCAGAATCTCTACATCACCATCCGGAAAAGGTCGGAAACTAACCACGGGCTCGATTTCTTCCGGTTTTAAACCACCCCCTGCCTATAAATTCAGAAACCCCCGCCAATTTAATCCGCTGTTTATTTTTTTAGGATAAATAAATGAATTGACATTTGTCGAATAATGTTTATTTTTTAAATAACGACTGACCAAGAAGTTCTTCTGAATTGATTTAAATTATTCGTACAATATAAATTCGAATTATTCCACAATCAGAATTTCAGGTAGTTAATCAATTACTTAAACCCTAAACAATGGAGAAAGAATGAAAAAACTTTCAATTCTGTTAGCTTTTGCAATTCTGCTCACAGCAGTTAATTCGCAAGCGGGAGAAATTGATTCCGGATTGGAAAATATCCTGAATTCCACTCCTGCAGACCAAACGGTCTCCGTTTTGGTCTATTTAACCGATCAGGTGGACCTTAGCGCTATCACCGATCAAATGGATGCCAGAAAGGCTACATTGAAGGAGCGGCATGAAGTAGTCGTAAGATCGCTTCAGGACATTGCTCTTAATTCCCAGGGCGCTATAATCGATTATCTGGAGAATATGCGATCCTCCGGGAAAATTGAGGATTTTCACACTTACTGGGTAGCAAACTGTATAAGAGTGGACGCAACCAAAAATGAAATCGGGAAGATTGCAGCTCGTCCGGATGTGGAGAAGGTCTATTTTAACTATGAGATAGAGTTAATCGAACCGGCTGAAGTTGGCGAAACGGATTCCGGCGGCTCAAGATCAGTTGAAATAGGTTTGGAAGCGGTCAGGGCTCCCGAGGTCTGGGAGCTGGGATTCGACGGGGCAGGAGTACTGGTTTCTAATATGGACACCGGTGTCGACGGCGATCATCCTGCATTAGCCGATCGCTGGGCAGGTGTTGCCGATCCCCGCTATGACGGCCATCCCGAATGGGCATGGTATGATCCTTACAACAATCAGAACGATTTCCCTTACGATAATCATGGCCATGGAACTCACACCATAGGTTCAGTTACAGGCGCCAGTGAGACAACTGGCGACACCGTAGGCGTAGCTCCCGGAGCATTCTGGATCTCCGCCGCTCCTATCGACAGAGGTGGCGGTATCCCGCGTACCGTTGCGGACGCAATCCTCTCTTTCGAATGGTTTGTCGATCCCGATGGAAATCCCGAGACCAACTGGGATGTTCCCGATGTGATGTCGAACTCTTGGGGAGTAACAACCGGTCACGGTTATCCTCCCTGTGATACCCTTTTCTGGAGTTATCTCGACGCGTGCGAAGCGGCAGGGACAGTCGTTTTGTTCTCGGCGGGTAACGAAGGTTATTCGGGATTAAGACGTCCGGCGGACCGCGCAACCGACGATTATCGTACTTGTGCAGTCGCGGCAGTTGACGCTAACCAATCCGGTTGGCCTATCGCTTCCTTCTCTTCGCGCGGACCTACTTATTGTACTCCCGATGGAAGCGCAGCCATTAAACCCGATATCGCAGCGCCTGGCGTAGATGTGCGTTCATGCTATCCCGGCGGCGGATATGCTTCTCTGAGCGGTACCTCGATGGCTTCCCCGCACGTTAACGGCGTGGTTGCATTGGTGCGACAGGCCAATCCCAACCTTAGCGTAGAACTCGTTAAGCAGATTATTTACGATACCGCTTATGATCTCGGTGATCCCGGCGAAGATAACTCCTATGGTTGGGGTATGATCGATGCTTACGAAGCGGTTCAGCTTGCTCTGAGCTACCTTGAGGGATACGGAATGATCACCGGTAGAGTCACTGACGAGGTCACCGGCGATGGTCTGCAGGGTCGTGTGATCGTCACCAATCGCGATCCCGAAATCATCGGATACTGCAATCAGGAGGGCTATTACAATCTGTATGTTCCTTCTGATACTTTGTGGGAACTTCGCGCTGAATATACCAATGATTACCTCCCCGATTTCGCATCGGTAATGGTTAGCGAAGACGACACTGTCTACCAGGATTTCGTCTTAGAACCGAAGGTCGAGGTAGTATTAATGGCACAGTTTGGGAATCCGGAAGATATCGCATATCGCACCTTCTATTTCCGCGGCAGTTGGGACGATGACGGATTCTACAATCCCGATTGGCCCTCGTCATTCTCGCCAATGAGGGATGATGGCGTCGCTCCCGATGAAATTGAGGGCGATGGCATATTCACCGGCTCGATACTTTTAGCAACTGATCTGAATAATACTTATAGCTGGGCGGTATACTCCGAGAACTATAATGATCACGAGTCTCGCCTGCAATACGGCGCCGATTTCGACATTACTAATCCCGGTAATCCTCCCGACGTACCGGTACTGGCAGTCAATCCTTCCGGTAACGAGAATAACTGGACATTGACAGCATACGAAACCGGAAGCGGACTGGAAGGCGATCTGATGCCAGGCTATAACGGTGAGCCTCATATATGGTACGCCTCCACATTCATGCCGGGCGGTCTCGAAGTAAATTACATCATAAAGGTTATGCATTCCGAAGCAGCCAGCTACGGCGAAGGCGGAGTGGGCGGACCCGCTATCAGCTTCACTCCTCCGGTCAGCGGTGTGTACACGGTATACTTCAATGACGATATCGACCTGGCATCGACAGGCGCTACGCTGGAAGTGGTTCCTGGCTGGTACGAAGTGGATGCCACAGCCGATGAGTCGGTAGTCCGAGAGTTAACTTTACGTAACACCGGTGAAGCTGATCTTTATTTCGGCATCTCCGAGGAAGTTGATGATTACCTCGGCACGGTTATCGATAATCCTGCGCCGGTTGAACTATCCTCTTATGAATATCATGGCCCGAAGCCTTACGTCGGTGACGAACCGGTCAATACTCCGGTGCTAACCGGTCAGGGCGGACCCGATGATTACGGTCATACCTGGATAGACAGCGATGAACCCGGTGGTCCTCCTGTAGACTGGGTGGACATCACAGATGTCGGTACGCCGCTTAACATGAGCGATGATGACAATGAAGGACCGTTCAACTTGCCATTTACATTCAATTTCTATGGAAACGATTTCACAAGTTTCCGTGTATGTTCGAACGGCTTTATCAGTTTCACTTCGACCTCAACAGAGTACTCCAACGACCCGATACCGGGCAACGATCCCGAGAACCTGGTGGCGCCAATGTGGGATGATTTCAATCCGTACAACGGCGGTGAGGTGTATTACTATATCACCAATGACTCGGCGGTGGTTGCCTGGGTTGATGTGCCGCACTACTACAACGAAGGATCGTATACTTTCGAGGTAGTGCTTTTGAGATCAGGACAGATCTATTTCAACTATCTCGATCTCCAGGGCGATTTAAACTCAGCTACGGTAGGAATCCAGAACGATACCATGACCGATGCGCTGCAGATAGTATATAACGCGTCGTACTTACACAGCAACCTGTCGATAAAGATATCCGCCGGTTGGATAGATGTGTTGCCGACCTCAGGCACGATACCTCCGGGCGGCGAGGAAATACTCGATGTTACCTTCGATGCTTCCAACCTCGCATTGGGAGACTACACCGGTCGAATCTTCGTAACGGCATGGGATGATATACGTCCGTTGCCTCAAGTGGAGATACCGGTGTTGATGCATGTGGTGGAATCGGTGCCGGCGCTGGAGCTGGCGATGCAGCCCGATGAGGTTCCCGTCGTGGTGCCCCCGGGCGGTAACTTTGATTACGGAATATCGGTGACTAACAATGGCGGGGCTGACGATAGTTATGATGGCTGGTTGATGTTGACTTTGCCGGATAATAACATGGTTGGTCCGCTGGAGCAGGTCAACAACGTGCCGATAGCCGCCGGTGAGTCACAGTATTTCGATCTCGTGCAGAATGTGCCGAACTTTGCCCCTCTCGGTAACTACACATATCATTCACGGATAGGAGACTACCCCGGGACAATAGAGGACGAGGCTACCTTCCCGTTCGAGGTTCAGGGCGGAGTTGCAGGAACGGCAAGTGAGTGGCTTGTGGAAGGCTTCGATGTGGAGAATCTACGTAGAGAGCCTGCTGGGCAGGAACTGCCGACCAACTACAGTCTGTCGCAGAACTATCCTAATCCCTTCAATGCGAAATCGGTTATAAATTATGCATTACCACAGTCAGGTAATGTTGATTTATCCGTTTACAACCTGCTGGGACGTAAGGTAACTACACTGGTGCGCGGACACCAGCAAGCCGGATATCACAGCGTGAGTTGGGATGCAATCAATTACGCCAGCGGTGTGTACTTCTATAAACTGACAGTCGGCGATAGAAGCATCACAAAACGCATGACATTGCTGAAGTAATTCTTCCCGAGTGCTGCCGCGTAACGCTACCCGGCAGCATCCTTGCGATCGGCAAAATGCAATTGTGGCAGGCAGACCTCCCGGTCTGCCTGCTTTTTTATCTGGTGTTTCCTTTGTGCGCGGCGTGCGTCCCCGTCCGCCGTATAAAACCGCCAGCCAGCCCAAGGCTGGTAAACACTCCGGCACTGACGGTATTGCTTACGAAGGGTGGCATGCTTAGCCCGTATAATTCATAAAAGCCAGTAAACCGTAGCCGAAGGCTTGCCCTTCGGGGATTATCTTATGGGTAGATCATGGATTTCATCCCCCTGAAAGATATGGCGTCAGGTCAGACGACCTGACGCCATGAGATTACCGGTCAGCCCTTCGGCGTCGACAGTTGGATGTGCAACCGAGAGCCGAACCATGCATAACGAAAAAGTATCCGCTCTGCCTAACTATTCTATCTCGAATTCATCGATCTGCGCTTTCTGCAGCGCACCCGAGAAATCGATATAGACCGCTTTCCATTCCGAGAATACTTCCAGCGCTTGTTTACCGGCTTCGCGGTGACCGTTACCGGTCGCCTTAGTTCCGCCGAACGGCAGCGATATCTCCGCACCGATAGTCGGCGCGTTTACATAGAAAATTCCCGTATAAACATCCCGCATCGCGGTGAAAGCCTTGTTCACATCCTGGGTATATACCGAAGCCGAAAGCCCGTAGACAACATTATTAAGCTTGTTGATACCATCCTCGAGCGAATCACAAACGGTAATCGATGTAACCGATCCGAATATCTCTTCCTGGAAGATCCGCATATCTTCGGTTACATCGCTGAACACTGTCGGTTCGGTAAACCAGCCATGATCATAATCGCCTCCGGTTACACGTCCGCCCCCGCAATGCATTTTTGCGCCTTCCTTTTTCCCGATCTGCATATATTCCAGCACCGTATTCATCTGGGATTCGGAAACCGCAGGACCCATCTCCACTGATTCATCCAGTCCATTACCGATTTTTATCGCTTTCGCTCTCTCAACGAACCTTTCAACGAATTCTTTGTAAACATCTTTATGTACTATAACACGGCTGGTGGCGGTGCAACGCTGACCGGTTGTTCCGAACGCTCCCCAGAGCGCGCCTTCGATCGCTAACTCCAGCTTGGCATCATCCATCACCAACTGCCCGTTTTTTCCGCCCATCTCCAGCATGCAATGCTTGAAATCCGGAGCGCATGCCTGGCTGACCAGAGAACCGACCTCCGATGATCCGGTGAAACTTACCAGCCTGACCCTTTTGTCGTTCATAAGCGGTTCACCGACAGAGCTTCCGGAACCGGTAACCATGTTTACAACGCCGGGCGGGATACCGCATTCATCGAATATTTCCATGAAATGAAGCACGGACAAAGGAGTGTAGGTTGCGGGTTTAATAACTACCGTATTACCGCATACCAGCGCAGGGAAAATCTTCCAGGACGGAATCGCGATAGGGAAATTCCACGGGGTGATCATAGCGCATACGCCCATCGGCTGCCGTATCGACATCTGGAATTTATTGCGCATCTCCGATGGCGTGGTTTCGCCGAACTGACGGCGTCCTTCACCCGCCATGTAATATCCCATATCGATAGCTTCCTGAGTATCCCCACGGGTTTCTTTAATTATCTTCCCCATTTCGCGGGTCATATCCTGAGATATCATCTCCTTTTTCTCGTCTAATTTCTGCGCGACTTTAAACAGCAGTTCACCGCGTTTCGGCGCCGGTACCAGCCGCCATTTCTTGTATGCTTCATCTGCGGCGACGATCGCATTATTTACATCCTCCGCATTTGATTTCTGGAATAGACCGATAAGTTCACGATTGTCAGCAGGGTTGCGATTCTCGTAGGTTGCCCCTGATACCGAATCGACCCATTCACCATTGATGTAGTTTTTATAGACTTTGTCATCAGCCATTACTGATCTCCTTTTAGAGTATAGTAAAAGAATTATTTCACAAAGATCGGACGATTTTGCAGAAGATATAGTTTTAAAAATAAGAAGCAAGGAAAATCGGAATAATGGCGATCTTAACCTGGATTATTCATAAATTTCGTAATCGGTAACGGAAGTCTTGTGCTTCCGGCGTTCCTTGTAATCTTCAATTCCAATCCGTGAATGATTTACTTCATTGAACTCCCGAAGGATACGTCTTAGGGGATTATCATAAATGTAGGTCGGCAGTTTGCTGCCGACATATATTACCCTCTTAAGAATGATCGCTTCGTCACATGGAACGCGGGATGAAGCGGCCGTGTGTTCCCTTCCCTAATTTGGAGCCCCCAGTATACTCTTTAACTCCTCTTCCGGTATGCCGGAAAACTCGCTCATCCTGGTAAAATTGAAATTATACCTTAGCGCCAATCTTAACACATATTCCCGTTTAAAGAATTCAAGCGCTTTGGTGAACGGTTCCTGCGAAAGGATATTCTGGAATGTTTGTGATTCCCTCCTGAATTGCTGCCACAGCATAGCTTTATCTATCGTAGCGATAATCTGCTCCTTCTTGAACGGCTTGGTGATGTAATCGAACACCCCCATCGATAGGGCGTCAAGGGCGGTATCCAACGAGGCGAAAGCGGTCATAATGATAACCTTTTCCTTCCTGTCGTTATCCTCCAAATACTTCAATATATCCATGCCATCCATCCCCGGCATTTTCAGATCGGAGATAATAACATCGAATTCATCTGACTCCAAAATCTGTGGAACCTCGAGGGAGTTATTGGTAGTGACAATCTGATAATCTGTTTTTTCGGTGATAATCCTATCCAGCAATTTTAGCATGTGCGGTTCGTCATCAACCGCCAAAATTTTCCGACTCATCAGGCTTGTTCTCCGCTTGCGTTATCCTGTTCATTGTATGCCGGCATCGATACAGTGAATGTGGTGCCGCTGGGCCCCTGCGGCTTATCCTCTCGGGAGATACTTGTGAATGTTATCTTGCCGCCGTATTTTGAAACAATTCCGTAGCATAATGATAATCCTAATCCGGTTCCCTCGCCAACCTTTTTGGTGGTGAAAAACGGATCGAATATTTTCGCCTGAATCCGTTTCGGTATTCCGATACCGGTGTCTGTGATACTCACGTGTACCCAACCGTCTCTCGAAGTTGCCGAAACTATCAATGTACCGCCTTTCTCTTTGATTGCCGCGACCGCATTATTTATCAGATTAAATACTACCTGCTGAAATTCGCGGGTGTCCCCTTTAACTTTCGGAAGGTTCTTATCCACACTAAGCACCAACTCCATTTTCTTAGTCAGGATGGTGGTTCTTATAATCTGTACTACGGTTTCGATACTGGTATTCACGTCCACTATCTCCTCGTACCCTTCGCTGATCCGAGCAAATCCCAGCATATTTTCCACGATTTTTTTGGCGTTTTTAGCGTTTTCCTCGATCATCTTGAGATCCTGATACTCCTCGCTATCCTTGTCGAATCGTTCCAGAAGCAGGTCTGTGAATCCCAGGATTATCGCCAAAGGATTGTTAATCTCGTGAGCCACTCCCGCCGCCAAAGTTCCGATTGAAGCCAACTTCTCGGTATTATATATTCGCTGCTCCATCTCGATCTCGTCGGTTACATTCTTTATGATGGCGGCGCTGCCGAGAATCTCTCCTTCGGGAGAGTGTATAAGAGTCCGGGATAGGTCTATCGTTATCCTGCGACCGTCTTTGGTGATCCGTTGCGCTCGATAGCTTCGAATGTATCCTTTCTCAAGAACCGTGTTAGTTATCGAATTCAACTCCTCGTCAGCGTCAAGCTCCGGCGGGACGATTCTATGAAACGTATGTCCCAGCATTTCATCGGCGGTGTAACCGAATATCGATTCGGCGCCCTTGTTCCAAACTTTGATCCGATTGGATGTATCGATAAATACAATCGCATCCAGCGAATTCTGGAGAATGCTTGTAAGATACTCCTCCTTTTCGCTGACCTGTTCCTTGAGCCTTTTGGATAGTATTCGTTGATATGCAAGCAGCAGGTTACCCAAAACAACGATACCGATGATCAAGATAGCTTCGATAGCGAATTGCCTGTAATAAACTTCTTTAATAGGACCGGTAACTTCATCCAGTGTAGCCGTTACAACCACAATCCACTGCCTGTCTGCGGGTAAAACGGAAGCTTTGATCGGAGCGTACGATATTAAGATGTTCTCTTCATCTTCGGTTCCGCTTTCGCTGGCAACCACGGTTTCCCCGGCTCCTTCTTTGCCTTTCCTTATTTTAGCCTTTAATTCCTCCGAGGATTGAGCTTGTTCATCACTCCCGGGATAGTGACGGATAATCGGGTTAAAAATGTTCCCGCCAATTTCCGATCTGATGGGACTGTAGATAATCTCTCCGCTTTTTCTAATAATAGACACGGTACCGGATTTACTTTGCTCCACACCCTCGATAATGTCCCGTAAGACACCGGTCAAATTAAGCGTAGCGGATAGATACTGCTTCCCTATTGGATCCGAACTATCGTCGTTCGGGACTTGAACATTGCCGACTGCGATAGTTTGGTAATTGCTGAATTCCAGTACTCTAATATTGTCGATTCCCGGCAATACGGGTTCATCGTTTCCCAGGCCGGTATTTAACTGACGTAATATCGAAGAGTCCAGATTCTCCAACTGATATATCCTATCCACGAAACCGCCGTCGGAAATTATGCCAACCTGCAGCAATCCTGACGAACCTGTGCGCTGAATTATCCTACGAAGTACGGTATTCCGCGATACTTCATCATCCTCCAGAGACCAGCTAAGAAGCTTCAGTTCATCCAGAATATCCTCAAATCGATATTCGATATGCGAAGCTGTTTGACGCGCCAACACCAGTTGCAGTTTACTGAAATCCCCCTTCACGTGACTATGCATTATGCTCGCATTCTGAAGGATCAAATAGATTGCGAAACCGAGTATAACCAGAGCGAATGCTGTGCTGATAGAAACCAGATGTTTATACTGCAGCGTCCTTTCCGCCCGGTTAATGACTTTTTTTAGGGCTAATCCCATTGAGAAACAGCAAGCCTTCCTACAGATTTAACTTCTGGCTGAACTCATCGATGTACCATTGAGCAATAGGGTCGTTGGAAAGCGCCATGTCCAATTGCTTGGTTAACATGGTCAAGCGTCCTAAAAGGTATAGCTTTTCGGTGATTTTTTCCGGAGCCTGGTAACTCAGTACGGAATTCAGGAAATCTTCTTTGCCTTCGTTTACAAATCCGATTTTCTCAAGGATGGTCTCCAGAAGATGGATCCTCCTTTTTCTTCTGTCAAACGCCGCCCCGCCGGCTTTAAACTGCATACGAACGTAATTCTTGGGAGCCTGCGGAGAACACATCGCCTCGATCGTCATGAAATGATACCCCATCCTCAAGCTAAGGTTCATATATTCCCTGCTTAGAATAGCGAAACTTTCCTCCGAGTATTGCCCCCTTTTGCTTTGCCCCGCCGCAACCATTCCTCGAAATTTCTTCGGATTCGCTATATGCCCGTAAGTAGGCCATCCCTCCTGCTTGACCCCCCGCCAGAAGGAAACCATCGGTATCGAATCGATAGCTTCTTCCTTAATCCACTTGTCTTTCGGCAATTCCGATTTCCCTCTATCTACATACAACATCCTTATAATTAGAGGGATATCGGTTTTTAGAAGATATCTGTATTTCGCTTTCTGCTTGAGTGTTGTCGCCTCGGAGAACATTTCCTCCATCGCCTTCTGGTGACAGTATCTGATAATATCATGTAACGTCTTGCTGTTTTCGATTGAAAATTCATCCGATGTCGAATCGATCAAGGTTAGTGGAGATATCCATTTAAGAACTCTCTCCAACAGGGCGAAGATCGCCATATCGTAAAATGATTCGTCACTCTCCCTTAATGCAGCTATCAACTCCTCCTGAACTCCCCGGTAAACAGCAAGATTTACAGCGTCAACGGTAACCTCCATCCCCTCTATCAACTCGGAATCATCCTCAATTCCCACAATCGACGGAATTCGATACTCTCGGGCGATTGCCGCCGTATGACTTGCTATACCCCCAACTCCGAGGATCAAAGCGCTTATTTTACCCATTGCCGTCACCAAACCGGGGAACGGATGCGGAGCCACCAGTACGGCTCCATTAGGAATATTCCGCAGATTATTTGAGGAAGATACATGACATACCGGTCCGCATCCAACGCCCGGACAAACGGTTGACTCGGCATTGGTTATCAATTCCAAACCGGAAGTATCTATCTGCTTCATTTTCTCGTCGGATTTAATTATTCTCAAAGGGCGGGTTTGCAGCATAAAGATTCGTCCATCTCGATCAATCGACCATTCGATATCCTGGGGGGTTCCGTAATGCTCTTCGATTTTGGCGGCGTATTTCGCTAACTGAACTGCTTGCTCCTCAGTAATCGATGGATTGCGACGTTCCGCTTTAGGTATCTTCTCTTCTGTCAACTCCCCCTGTTCGTCAATGACGAGTTTCTTCCCCTTGGCAACTATCATTTTGCTCTTAATCGAGAAATCTTCCTTTGACATCCTGAAAGTATCCGGTGTGACCACACCATCAACCAGATAGCGTCCCAATCCGCATACCGAATTGATAACAATCGAATTCTCTTCCGGCATTACCGGACACAAAGTATATATAACGCCGCTGGCTACGGCATCAACCATGGAAACACATCCAACGCTCATGGCTAATTCCGATTCGGTTAGCGCATGACTCAGGAAATAATATATCGCCTGGGGCGTAAATTTACCGGCGATAACCTCGCGATACTTATCGATAATCTCGTCTGACTTCACATTGAGGAACGTAGCATACTGACCCGCGAAACTGAATATAGTATCCTCGCCGATAGCGCTGGAACGCAATGCTATCCTGCAATCTCCGATACACTCCTTTAGTTGATTATAGGAATTTTGAATCGACTGACACAGGTCATCCGGTACCGGACTGGAATTAACAATCTGCCATATTTCGGAACTGACCCTTTGTAAATCTTCGTAATTTTTGATATCAATCGATTTTATGAGCTCGTCGATTTTAGTTTGCAGTTGATTGTGATCGACGAAACGCTTGTATGCATAAGCGCTGATTGCAAATCCCTCGGGAGCCGGAAGACTTAATCGATTGCGCATTTCTGCCAGTTGTGCGTTTTTACTTCCCACGCTTGGATGATTTTCGCGATTCAGTTTTTCCAGCGGTATAGTGTAATCATCCTCGGGAATCGGGCGATCTCCATGGATAATGTTCTCCAGCTCCCGCATTATCTGCAGCCTGCGCTCCTTCAGAGCCGAATACTTCTCCCCGCCGAGCGCTATCATAAATCCCACTATCTCCTTAACGCCCTCGCTTAGTTTGTCAATGCTGGTGCGTATATAGTTGATATCAAAGAGGTATTCGCCCTGCGACTTTTCCTCCATGTCGCTGATCAACTGCAGCATTTCATTATTTCGATCCAGCAAAGATACGAAGATCGAAAATTTAGTTTGGATACTCCGCAGGATAACGTCTTCTGCTTTTTCGCCTCGTTTAAATATCTCAGAAAACCAACTCACTAATCACCATTCCTTCTGGTCTCAAATTTCGAAATTAAAACCAGAGTTTTATGCTAGTATAAGTATAGAATGCTTATCGGTTAAAATCAATAAAATTAACTTCTACTTTCGGGGTGAGTATTGAGTTACGTAAAAGCAATCTTTGATCCCGGATAACTCATAAAAACAATCAATCCGTAGCCAGCGGTAACGTCATTATCTCGATTCCATCGGCGCCACCCAACGGGCGTGCTGTCGTCTGACCCCACCCAGTTGCATATCTCATTCCCTCTCCCCCCGATTTTATCGGGGGGAGAGGGTGGATTCGCCGCGCGTTCCGCAGGGCGAAGACGGGTGAGGGGTGTCAGCGAAACGCGATAGCTCGGGTTCCGGAATTCGGCGAAGCCGAATGGAGAAACCCGACACCATACTACGTAGCCGAAGGCTTGTCCTTCGGGCACATATTACGGGATGCTGACAAGCGCCCCCACCCGACAGCAAATGAAACGAGGCATACGCAGCCTTGCACAATAACCTCCCGCCGGTCAGCGCTCCAGCGCTGACGGTATTCAAGTCCACCAATTCCATCCGGCTCATCCAACGCCAATTCGAAAACGCACAATAATACCACCTTATACCATAATTTATATAAAATCCCTCGTCCCCCGATTTTCCCCCAATATTATACATAATATCCGGACTTTTTTCTATGCATATTTTTGCAAGTCAACTTTTTATCCAATTATACCACACAAGATTACGTAAAATAAAATGCTTCTCAAATCGCATGCGTCAGTGTGGTTAATCGCACAGCGCCCCCCTTATTATAGAGGGAGTGATGTTTTCGAACCGCTCCAATAAATAGGACGCGTCGTGCGTGGCAGATGTTTCCGTCTGTCGCGTTTCTCTCATAGGGGGAGATTCGTATGTTTTATACCGTTTTTCTTACTGCTTCACAATTATTCCCAATCCATCTCGGATAGGAATAATCGACGAAACGATACGTTCGGTTGCAAACATCTTGCGGTTAAATTCGGCAACGCCTCTGGTCGACTCGTTCGGATCATCCTCGAGGATCCGTCCCGACCATAAAACGTTGTCGGTGATAAATATCCCGCCTTTTCTAAGTTTAGGAACCGACAAATCGAAAGCCTCGGGATAGCCATGTTTGTCAACATCATTATAGATAATATCGATCGGGATATCGATCTCCTTGATAATCTCAAGCGCATCGCCTACTCGAAAATCAAGCATCGATTCCAGATTAGCTTCTTTGAAGTACTTGACAGCCATGTCCCTGTATTCTTCGGAAGTGTCGGTACAGATAATTCTGCCATCTTGAGGCATTCCGGCAGCTAACCATAACGCCGAGTAACCGAATCCCGAACCAAGTTCGACTACATTCCTGGCATCCATTATGGTGGCTATTTGTTGTAAAAAGGGACCGACCATGGGACCGATTATCGGGAACTCATTCTCCCGGGCATAAGCCTCCATTTCTGTAAGGATAGCATCGAACATCCGCTTAACGGGACTTTGAATATGCTGTTCTTTGATATAATCATTAATCTTCGAATTGGTTATCTCCATTCATTTGCTCCTGAAATAATATTCTTGCTATATTAAGGATTGTTAAACAAAACGCAACTATCAATTGTTTCAGTCAACTAGGATTATTCACAAAAATCATTGATCAGTAGCAGAAGGCTTGCCTTCCTAAGGAGAGTTCACACGGCACCGGCGCGCCAGTCCGTAGACCAAACCAGTCTTGCATTGACAAATATAAATATATCCTTAAATTGGTAATATATAATTATTTTAGCAAATCCCAAAGGAGCGAGAATATGAAAAGAGCCTCTATGTTACTAATTGTTATCTGCCTTATCGTTATTATGTATACGCCGACAGCGGCGGATAGTCATATCGCAGCAAGCGAAACAGCGAGTAGTTTTGATAATCCCTATCAACAAGACATAATTGTCTATGCCGCTCATCAGGATTGGCTTTCAAGAATCTACATTCTTGATATTAACGGCAATGTACTGAATTATTTTGAATATGATTTCTATTATTTCTGTGATTTGGAATTGGTAGATGGCGAAATCTATGCCGCCGAAGCTTTTGCGCCAAGGGTTTACAAAATAGATATAGAAACCGGTGAACTTGATGTTTTTATAGACGACTGGTCGCTTTTTTACTTTTATGATGTTGCATTCGATGGGGAGTACTTTTACGTAACCGAATGGGATTTAAACCGTTATGATATCAACGGCGACAAGGATGGCACCGCCTCTTTCGATGCGGATGCCATGGGTGGCGCCTGGGATGGCGAATATTATTGGACGACGGATGATGCGGGACAGATAACTTGCTGGGATATTTCCAATTGGCAATCAGTTACAGAAGTGCCCGCAAATAATTTCGCAGCGCCAACATCTTCGTGCAGAGGTCTATGGTATGATGGAAGGTATTTCTGGTCTGCCGAAAGTAAAGACCAGATACTCGGTAAAATCTACCAGTTCGATCACTCCGGTAATATTATACAGGAATGGAATGAACCGGCATACCGCGGATGGTCTGCCTGCATTATGTATTACGACCAACCTTCCATTTTTGTGGATATGATACCTCACGATCCGCCCATTGAGGTACCGGCCGGTGGTTCATTTACATATACCGGCATCCTGCAAAATAATACTGACTCAAGCCAAACGGTTGACCTCTGGGTAATGCTTGATGTACCGGATTACGGGATGTACGGCCCTGTGCTGCGATACAACAATTTAACACTAACGGCAAATGACTCTATCAGTCGAAATATCAACCAGTCGGTGCCGAATTTTGCGCCTGTTGGCCTCTATGATTATATCGCCTATGCCGGTAATTACCCGGATGAGGTAATTGACTCCTCGTCGTTCGAGTTTACCGTCATTAATCCTGGAATGGATAATGCAGATGACTGGAAATGTACCGGTTGGTTGGATTCCGAAACCAATAAGGCTCAGACGGAGATCCGGCTTAGTAGGTATCCTAATCCTTTCAATGACAGAACCAATTTCAGCTTCAACTTAAACAAGGAAAGCATGGTTCGTCTGGATATCTATAATATTATGGGGCAGAGAATTGCTACATTGATGGATGGTCGGTATAATCGCGGAAGCCATAATATTTCTTGGAACGCCGAAGGATTTCCAAGTGGAGTATATTTTTATCATTTTTCGATTGAGGATCAGTCGGTATCAGGAAGAGTTATTTTACTTAAATAAAGTAAGTTAAGCCTATACCCAGCAATCTCTACATTCCGCACAGCCTTCCTTTGAATTTACCAGAGGATAAAGCTTTGGTCCGTGATAGCCTTCGACTGGTCGGCAATTCCCTTGACAACCATCTCAATATAGTCTATGAAAAACATTGATAGCTGAACCATTCTATTGCGAGGTTCGTTACTATTGATGGTAGTAGCAAGATATACATTAATTTATGTCAAGATGTATCATTTTATTAACGTTTTTTTAATCGGTAACACCTCTCAAGCGTATAAAAAAGTGAAGCTTGCCCTTATGAAAGGGGTAAAGCGGAGATAATAGGACCGTAAGAATCCTTGTGGTTAGGTAGGAAGATATGTTTACGGATCACCAAATATCAGGAAATTGCACATCGGGGAATGAAGTGCGGTCAATTAACTCCGAACCTTTATATAGAGGGAAGTGTTTTCGCTTGGAGGTTTGATGATGCGAGAGTACAGTCTATATTTGTCCACCCCTAACCGGGATAAAATGCAGCAATCGGGGGTTTTTGTATACGAGAAAAACGGTATCATGTCGATATTACCTATAGAGTTTAACCGAAAAAGTGGAGATCGGGAAAAATGTACCAGGATATAGTTGAAGAAATAGTAGCGGATAAGAGTCTTGATACCCATATCAAGAGCGTAATATCCGGTAAAAGACGTTTTGAAAATGTCTTTCAGTCACTTACCAGGATGATTTTGGGCGATCCAACCAAAATCGAAAAGGTGGTAGTTAACGGAAGATCATCCTATGATTTCAAAGTGTTCAGAGAACACAAGAAACATATTATCGGGATGTTCGACGAGATTAACAGTTTCGTTTCCTTTATTAAGGATGCATCCGAAGGCGGATCCTCCATGGAGATGGCTTTCGTTTTGATCGGCGAGCCCGGCAACGGGAAGACCTTTTTCGTTGACTATCTGAATATGATTTATCGGCAATTTATCAGCCAGCCGGAAAATAGAAGATATACATTCAGGTTTACCGATATCGACAAACTTGGCGGTTATGGTAAGATTAAAACCATTGAATCGCAGACATTCGAAGATCCCATGATTCTGGCGATGAATCTTTTTGATGAGAAACATGAAAATATCGCCAACCTGAAACGTATGGGCGCTTCGGATAATCAGATCGATGAGTTCTACTCCAATTATCGGCCTCTGGGAGCATGTACTGATTACGTTTTCAACCAGATCAAAGAGTACTGCGATGACGATATCGAGAAGGCCAAGGAGTTCATCGAAGTATTCCCGGTTCCGATCAGCGAATCCCGTGGTACATTAACCGGGAAATATGCCGCCAAGGATAAAATTACCTCATCGGCTGTTGACCTCATAGGCGACGAATCGGTTACCCGCCTACTTCATATTTCCGATCCCAACAATCCGTACAGGTTCGATCTACGGCGCGGCGCGCTGGCTCGAGTAGCCGGCGGCGGAATCCATTTCGCCGATGAGATTTTCAAAAACAAACGCGACCTGGTGCAAATATATCTCGGCGTGATACAAAATCGAACTATCGAAATAGAAGGCTTTAAATGGCCTTTGGATACGCTGGTGATAGCCACCAGTAACAACTCGGAATTCGCCCGGTTCTTAGAGGAGAAAGAGCAAGCGCCGATTGTTGACAGGTGTCGGCTGGCATACATGGCACATAATACCAATTATAGATTACAGAAGGAATTAACTGATTATTCCCTGGGTTCCAATGCAAAAACTACGTTCACCAATGAATCCCTGCATATAGACCCTAATCTAAACTACGCGCTGTCGGTGGCGGTGGTTTTAACCCGAATGCCGCAATCGGACAAACTTACGCCGATCGAGATGATGAAGTTGGCTGCCGGCGAAGTTGCCGGTGAGAAGAGTATAAAAACCCTTGCTGAAGTAATCGGCGATCTCAATAACGATCCCGATATCACCAAGCGTTTCGGCCAAAAGGGATTGGGGCATCGCAATTTAGGCAGAGCGATTCAGAATCTTCTGGAAAGAGCTGAGACGCAGGATGGTAAATGCACTTACGCCGGTGATATATTCAAGGCGCTGGAAAGCGTTATACTCGATTATGTTCAGGAGCCTAACGACAGGGCTAAGTATTTCAACGATATCAAGATCGCAAAGGGACTGTATCGCAAAAACGTAATGACGGCGATATTTAACGCTTACATGGATGAACCGACGGCTATTGAGAAGGACGTGATGAACTACGTCAATATGATCATCGGAATCGACGCAAAGAACCTGGGACCGGATAAGATATGGACATATAAGGATCCGCAAACCGGAAAGCTGGTTCCGATCAAGATCGACGAAACTTTTATCAACAGCGTGGAATCACGTCTGGGATTGAAAACCGAGGAACAGAAGCAGAGTTTCAGAACCACCATTACTAAAATTTACGGTCAGAAAGTGATTCAGGAACCGAACTATAACTTCATGGACAACAATGAACTGGTTAGGGCTGTGACGGATGTGCGTCTTAAATCGGACGTCGCCGGCGCCGGTAGTTTGGTCGGGGCGCTTTCCAACCGCACCAACGAAGAAAATCAGAAGCTGTATAACAGGATGATCGATACGATGGTCAATAAACTCAGTTATTGCGATACCTGCGCCAAGAAGACAATCGAGTATTTCTGTACCCATGATGATGAGAACTGATAATGAATTTAAACCGATGAGCATGCAGTGATAACACGGTCTCAGTCTTAACCGGAGAAGTATTAAATCGAATTTTAGACGGTTTTAAAATGTCGGAACGAAAATATAAAATCCCCGATTATCTGATGAATGAGAACCTGACACCGGAGCAGGAAGCTATCATTAAGCGCGAACTGGAAGGTAAACAGGTTCACATTATATCCCCCTCGCCATTGGATATATTACCGGGCATCTATGATTATCATGATACATCGGTGCTTAATAACCAATTCATAGCTGCGCTTCCGGCTGCCAACAGGATGCAGACCATCGAGGATTTGCTGGAGCGCGATAAGCAGCGCGAAAAGGACGGTTTCCCCAGAAGGATCAGAATCGGTAAGATAGTAAAACCGAGCAAGGATAAAAAGGACCGCATAGTCGTAGTTCCCACTACCACCGAGCCGAAATTCGTACATGATAATTCCATCACCGAGGAAGACGAAGCATCGACCGGCGGTTCTGGCGAGGGCGAGGAGGGCGAAGTTATCGGCGAACGTCAGGTGCATCCGGAGGAAGATGGAGAAGGGCAGGGAGCCGGTGAAGGTTCAGCCGGCGAACATGATGTAAGCTCCGATGCTTTTGACCTGGGCAAAGTTTTAACCGAGAAATTCGCGTTACCGAACCTTAAAGCCAAAGGAAAAAAACGTTCCTTCACCAAGTATACTTATGAATTAACCGATAGAAACCGGGAGTCGGGTCAGCTCCTGGACAAAAAGGAAACCATACGCAGTATCATAAAAACGAATATTTTACTGGGTAATATCGTCGGTGAGGATGAAATCGATCCTTCGGAGTTAGTTTTGGACCCGAAAGACAAGACGTATAGAATACTTTCCAAGGAAAAAGATTTCGAGACCCAGGCGGTGGTCTTCTTCATCCGGGATTATTCCGGCTCCATGCACGGAAAACCGACCGAGGTGATAGCGACCCAGCATCTCTTTATATATAGCTGGCTTATGTACCAGTATAAAAAGAACGTGGAAACCCGTTTTATTCTGCATGATCAGGTAGCGAAGGAGGTACCGGATTTCTATACATACCATAATTCGCAGGTCGCCGGCGGTACCAGCATATATCCTTCTTATCAAATGGTAAATGATATCGTACATGAGGAGCAATTAGCTAAAGACAACAACATTTATGTCTTTCATGGAACCGATGGCGATGACTGGAATCGGGATGGAGAGCAAGCTATCATGGAGATAAAGAAGATGCTGCTTTTCGTGAATCGTTTCGGAATAACGGTTGCCAAAAACGCCTGGTCTAATGCAAACAAAACCACGGTGGAAACATATATCGATAATTCGAAACTTCTGCGTCAATATCCGAAACTTGTCAGGTTGGATTCCATGTCCTCGGAGAGCGCGGATGAAGCCAGAATTATTGAGGGCATCAGGAGACTGATAGGGGAATAAGCAGATCGGGATATAATTATGTACTTAGTCGACCAACATTTAAAAGCGATAATGGAAGAATGCAAAGCGCGAGCGCGCGACGCCGGTCTTAATTTTGGTGAGGAAACGCTGGAGTATATCGTCACCAACAGGGACCTTATCGAGCTTTCGCCGAAGTTGATGATACCTACCATGTATGACTACTGGGTACACGATGTCGAGGTCTTGAAAGGTCAGGGCAGATACAAAGTATATCCCACCAATCCTTACGAGACGGTTATCAACTCCCGTCCGGCAATATCATTTTATAACGACAACAATCCCGATTGGTTGAATATAATGATATTTTATCATGTACTGGCGCATATCGATTTCTTCCAAAACAATACCTATTTCGAGAAGACCTGGGATGATGATTTCGTCGGGCAGGCATTAGCCGACAAGCGGATGATTGTCAATCTGCGCAGTGAGCATGGCAGGTGGGTGGATTACGTGATCGAATTCAGCCGAAGTATCAACAATCTCACCGGCTACTATCAGGAACTCGCTAAATCCAATCTTCCGTCTGAACGCATTGTTTCGGACAAAATCGAATTCTACTTCGGGACTTTCCTGCAGGATATCAAGAAGTTACCTTCGCACGAGATTTTCGAGGAGATCGAAAAGTATAATAAGATGAATGCCGAAAATGAGGATGCTGACGGCAATGCGTTTTTTTACGAGGTTCAGAAAAAATATCCGGAATTTAACGCTGTCCATAAACGCCAAAAGGAAAAGGAAGCCAAGCCTCACACGAGTCTCATGGAATTTATACGGGATAATTCTTCCTTCCTCAAGCAGGAAGACAACGCCTGGATGAAATCTATAATGGATATAGTCAGATATACTTCATTGTACTTCGACCCGCAGATAAGGACCAAGATTCTCAACGAAGGATGGGCGAGTTACTGGCATGATCAATTATTCAGAATCGATGACCGTATTACCGGTCATGAAGTTGACTATGCAAAAACCAATGCCGGCGTCACCTCGCTTAGCAGGATTGGACTTAACCCTTACGCCATAGGCTTGCGGCTTCTACAGCATATCGAGGAATTAACAGATAAAGGAAAGCTGGACTACAATTTCCAGAAAATCGATGATATTGAATTGCGAAATGCCTACGATAAGCACACCGGAGGCGGTAAGAGAGCGATTTTCGATATCAGGAGCAAGTTCTCGGATTATACATTAATCAACACCTTCGTGAGTCAGGATTTTATAGATAAGTATGATCTCTTCGTGGTTGGAATGCGAAGAAACGAGGAAAGGGGAACGGTTGAATATTACGTGAAGAGTCGCAAAGTCGAGGATTACAAAAAGATGCTTATCGACTCCCTGTATCATCCACCAAAGGTTGAAATCGATAAGGACAAAACCGATGATTCCAATTTATATCTTACTCACAGGTTCGAAGGAAAGCAGTTGGTAAAGGACTATATACCCGACACCATGATAGGTATTGAATACCTTTGGGGAGGACAGGTGCAGCTTGAAACTACCGAAATCATAAGAAAACGCCCTGAGTCCGAGGATGCTGAACAGGAATTCGAACACAAACGAGTGCTATACACCATCAAAGACCGGAAGATAACCAAGAAAGACATGTAGTGCTATGATTAGCGGAAGTGACAAATACGCAAATCTGGAAGACTTCGATGCGATCGCCGGAAAGGCGAAGCGTCTGGAATCTCTTATTAAGCTGAGCAATAATCTTCGCGAGAGAGAACGCAGGTTACCCATCACTTTTAATGATTTCCTGTACAACGCTTCCAAGAATCCGGAGGTCGTTTTTAGGGATATCTTTCAGTTATTCTATGACATGCTTCATCATTACGTGCCTGACGGTGAAGACGATTATAGCGTGACCGATCAATCGATAGGTTTCGTACAATATGATTTCAGTAAGCTGTTCGTGGAAGATAGCGATAATCCTTTTTTTGCCGATCGCCTATTTGCGAATAGACTTATGAATTTAGCCGAAGGTCTGAAAAAAGGAGCCCACAGAAACAGCATCCTGCTTTTCGAAGGACCTCCCGGAAGCGGCAAAAGCACATTTCTCAACCAGCTACTGCAGAAGTTGGAGGACTTCGCCAGGACCGATGCCGGCACCACTTATAAAGTGTTCTGGAAAATCAACCTCAGGGCATTGGAGAAATACAGGAAATTCAGAGGAGGAAGCGCCAAATCCGGCAACGGGGATGAATATTTGAACGATTCAATAACCGATTCGCTCAATGGCAGCAGCGCCCTTCCCTCGGGGAATCTGGAATTCTCCTGTCCTAATCACGATCATCCGATATTGATGATTCCGAAGAGCTACCGCAAGGAGTTTCTGGATGAGCTTATCCCCGATGAAAAGTTCAAGGACAGGCTGTTCAACGAAAAGCAGTACGAGTGGGTGATTAAGGGCGTTCCCTGCAATATATGCAATGCGTTATACAAGGCGCTTCTGGATACATCCGGCGATCCCTTGGCGGTATATAGTATGCTCAATGCCCGCAAAAACTTTTTCAGCAGGCAGTTGGGCGAGGGGATAAGCGTTTTCAATCCCGGTGATCAGGTAATTAAGAAGCCTATCACTAACATAACATTGCAGCGCGCTCTGAACAATCTCTTCAGCAGCGATGAGATACGTTTTTATTATTCATATCTGGCAAAGACCAACAACGGGATGCTGGCGCTGATGGACATAAAGGAAAATAATGTCTTCAGGTTGAAGGAATTTCACGGAATTATAAGCGATGGCGTGCACAAGGTAGAGCTGGCTGAGGAATATATCAACACCCTCTTTGTAGGCCTGGTTAATCCGGCGGATAAGAAGGAGTATGAGGATATACCCTCCTTCCAGGATAGAATCGAAACTGTTAAGATACCGTATATCCTGGACTACAAAACTGAAATTGCTATTTATAGAAATAAATTCGGTTCCAAAATTGAATCCCATTTTATGCCGCGGGTTCTGGAGAACTTTGCCAAGATAATCATCTCTACCCGTCTTGATATAGATTCGCACACCATTAAATCCTGGATCGCCAATCCTGAGGCTTACAGTATGTATACCGATAAGGATATGCTCCTCTTGAAGATGGATTTATACGCCGGTAAAGTTCCGATATGGCTTTCGGATAAGGATATCAAGGGATTTAATCGAAACATCAGAAAAAGACTGATCGAGGAATCCGAATTCCAGGGGAGAAAGGGAATCTCCGGGCGACAATGCTTAACAGTCCTTAACCGTCTGCTAAACCTGTATACCGATTCGGAGAAGTTGATCACCATGGATATGTTGAAAGAATTCTTCGGACAGGAATCCAAAAATCTCAATGTGGAAATACCCTCGGGCTTTATAGATTCTCTGATTGATTCGTATGATTACGAAGTTCTGCAGGAAGTAAAGGAAGCTATTTATTACTACAATGAAAAGCAGCTATCTGACGAGATTCTCGATTATCTCTTCGCAATTAACTACGAACCCGGAACGACCAAGCAATGTAATTATACCGGTCATACTATCGAGATTACCGAAGAGTTCTTCGATGACTTCGAATCAATGTTGCTGGGAGAGTCCAGTACTCTCTCTGATCGGAAGTCCTTCAGGAAGGATATGCACAGTGAGTATATCACTTCCACAATTTCCCAGGAGATACAGTTGGAGGGCAAAGCCATTACCGAAACCGAACAATATAAGAAGCTCTTCGAAAGGTATACCCGAAATCTAAAAGAAAATTCCCTAACTCCTTATGCCGAAAGCGAAAATTTCCGTCGCGCTATACTGGACCACGGAACTTCGAATTTCAATGCCTACGACAAACGGATACGGCGCGATGTAGAGCTTCTGTTGGCTAATCTGGTCAAGAAATTTTCCTACAGCCCCGAAGGTGCACGGCAAATTAGCCTTTATGTGCTTGATAAAGGTTTGATTAAAAAGTACTCATAATCTCCCCTACATAGGGAGGATAACATCCCTGCCGTCCTGACGATGTAAGACTGAAGAAATGGGTAGATAAAGTAACTTACCTCCTGACATGGATCATTACAGCAGGCGGGACATTCTTGTCCCGCGCATTCCCTCGCGTCGTCAGGTGCCTCCACCCGACACCATTGCTTACTATATACTCTATAGACGAAGGCTTGTCCTTCGGGGGCAAATATTTTAGGCGGTGCCCCGACCTGTCCCGCACGCTGCCGGATTACATCGAGGTTGTTCTTCTGCCGCAACATGAACTTAACGCAGACAAGAATGTCTGCGCTACCGGGTGAGGATCCATCTGGCTGCTGTCGGGTGGCGCTCATCCGATGCCGCCATGTTTTACAGGCTACTGCTCAATCGAGAATATCCAGCGGCAATAATAGTTCGAGTGGTGCGGATCCGGTGGGCAATGATAACATTCGGTCTTTATCCGCGGATCGATTGTCTTTGCGAAATATTCATATTCGACAATGCCAACTTCCTTGCAGGGGAACAAATCCCTGTTATCACGTTCGCGAGCCGATTGCACCCGGCAGTCATTCATTTCTATCACCAGTTTATTATCTTCGTAAAAAACTGACTGCTTGTTGATGAAAGCATACATACGATACCATAACGCCTTTTCCAGTGCTTCCAAACCACCGTTCTGAGGAATATTATGGCGCTTCATAATCCGTTTGGCTTCGATTTGTGTAAAATCCTGCCATGCCTGTTTATCATACAGGATTGCTTTGTCCATACCGGCATCGGCTTCAACTTTCAAAAACCACAAGCCATCATGCGCCAGCCAGTTTTTTGCAAAATCGGTTAACATTCCCACGACAACCTCGCGAGGAAGATTTTCAGGATCGAATTTATCAGTCATTTTATCTCCTTGCTTAGATCAATGTCATTATGAATATAAGGTTATGCCAGCCGAAGGCAACAAGAAACTGCCGCTTCTCAACCGAGTTGGAAGTTGATACATTTTATCCCGAACAGTTTCAGGAATAACCAGCCAACGAATACATACATCGTAAAAACCTCGACGGCGAAAGGTATAAATCCCAAAAAACCGAATATCGGCATTTCAAAAAGGTAGATATCGGGCAGATAAGGGACGGTGTATCTCCATTTTGCACCTGCCCAGAAATTCCAGAACTCCCAGAGGAATCCGCATATCAGTCCGGCGGTGAATAGCCTGAATAACGGAGCGAGTGTACCATGCTCCCATCTGCCCAATATAGAGGGACGGTTCAACCTGTAGTTAATGGGATCAAGGAGCAATACGAAACCTGTCCAGATCGTCGGCGCCCAGTATTGAGTAGGAATAACAAACGGCACAATCTCGAAAACCGCCCCGACCGTTACAAAAATCCAGAACGCCCTTGTTGTCAGCCGATAAGGTTTTATCCGCAGCTTATCGAATATTTTTGTGCCTGTTAAAAGGATGTAGGTTTCCAGAATACCGGGCCAGATGGTTGCGAAAGACCAAAAGTAGCCGAAGTACCGAATAGTTTTGTTTTCGGGAAGGTTAATATAATGCCAATTGTTTAGAAAGAGATTATAGAATTCGAAAACATACCAGAGACCAATTGATACAGGTAGCATCCAGAGGAAATTGCAGGTATCATCGATAATCAAACTTCGTTTGCGCCAGAGATGATTGATACCATCCAAAAATATTATGTAGCCTGACCAAACCACCGGCGTGAAAAAGACCTGAAAGAAATATACGCCGGATATTTTCATGATCTCGGCGAAAATGATTATCCCCAGTCCCAGCGGGATAAAAATAATCGCTGTCTTTTTCTTAGTCGCATCCATACCGGTTATTAACATAAATAGAAATTACTCGGTATTCAAGCAGATTATCGAAAAGAAAAGACGCTACCGATTCGGAAATCGGTAGCGTCTTTGAGTTAGAAGACACGGAGTTACTTGATCAGCGACATTCTCTTAGTAGCAGAGAAGTTCTCCGTTGTCAAGCGATAGAAGTAAACACCGGACGAATAGCTGGAAGCATCCCAGCTTACTACATATCTTCCGGCAGCTTTCTTGCCATCCGCCAATGTTGCCAGCTTCTGACCCAAGAGGTTATAAACCTCTAAAGATACTACACTTTCTTCGGGTAACTCAAAAGCGATATTGGTATTGGCGTTAAACGGATTAGGATAGCTCTGCGATAGTGAATACTGTGTCGGAATCGCTTCGCCTTCACCTTCGCGATTGACTTCGATGGATTCAAACGCCGATGATGTCCATTCGCTGCTTCCGCCGCGTCCCAGACCGGCAATCAC
>WJIR01000169.1 GCA_014730175.1 Candidatus Zixiibacteriota bacterium | reverse complement strand
TCTCTTTACTTCTCTTCATATTGGGATATCCGGTGCCGTTGTTTCTCTCATGATGATCACCGACGATTTTCAGGATACTCTCAGAGATAAATCCGGTTTCTTTCAGGATAGTGATCCCCCAAATCACATGCTTCTTTATTATGGCATATTCTTTGTCGGTAAGATTTTCTTGTTTGTTTTTGATGTGTGCCGGGACCGCTCGCATTCCGATATCGTGAAGCAATGCCCCCATTCCAAGGGTCAGAAGCCGTTCATCATCATTCAATTTTGCCCTCAAACCTAATGATAAGGATAGCATTATCACGTTCAAAGTATGGTTATGAAGGGAAAGGTCATGAGGAATAACCATCTGGAAGTCTTTAATCGCAGTCTCTTCTTTTGCCAGAAAATGTGTTATCTTTTCCACCATTCTGTAGCACCGCTTAATTGCTTCGTTATCTTTTGGGGATTCGAATATGTTCTCGATAAACGTTCTACTTGTATCAATAAGAATCCGTAATTTCTCCTCCAACCTTTGGGAATTATCCCTCAAAGCGCTCGAAAGAGATCGCTCCAGATAATTTTGGAGATTGCCGATGTCGGACTTCTTTATATAGAGCTGTTCACGTAGTTCATTGGTGATTTCGGCAAGGAAGTCGTCGGTAACCTTTGAGTTAATTGGCCGCAAAAGTTCAACTTCATCGCCATTGGAATAATAAAGCTCAAAGGTGAGTATCTTATTTTCAATAAGATGATCAGGATTTAACTTAGTCAGTAAGGATTGTTCCAATTTTCAATGACTCCCCAAAGATTTTCCCAATTTCTATTATGCCTGGATTATTCATAAATAGCGTTATCGGTAGCGAAAGGTTCATACCTCTTGTCTTATTTTCGGATTGAAATGATAATAATTTACGATGAATGTATTGGGGAATTCGGATTATTTTAAAGGAAGATATGCCGATGCGTCGAAATCGGATTCATAATTAATATTGTTTTCTAACATAAGGTTTCCAGCAATCGCCACCATGGCGCCATTATCCCCGCATAGCGACTGATCGGGATAATAACAGCCGACGCCGGTTTTAGCCGATAGCCTGTCCACCTCACTTCTGAGCAGTTTATTCTGGGCGACCCCGCCAACGATAGCGAATCGGGAACAGCGGGTGTATTCAATCGCGTCCTCCAATTTGGATATCAGCATTTTCACAGCCGCTTGCCTGAAACCGGCAGCGACATTCGCCGGGTCGTATTCGGTGTTTTCGAGCTCCTTTATCTTAAGAGCAACGGCGGTTTTAATACCGGAGAAAGAAAAATCCCAGCGTCCCTTTTTTAGCTTTACTGTAGGGAACCGGAAAATACCCGGGTCGCCTCCTTCTGCCAAATCATCCAATTTAGCTCCTCCGGGATAGGTTAATCCCAATAAATTAGCAACCTTATCGAACGCCTCTCCCGCAGCATCATCCCTGGAACTTCCGAGAATTTCGTATTTTCCGAAACCGTTTACCACCACCAGCAAAGTGTGCCCTCCCGAAACCACCAGACACAACAACGGGAAATCAATCTCCGAATCGGTAAATGCTGTTGAGATATGCGCTTCGAGATGATTCACGCCGACAACCGGAATGTCCAGAGACAAACCAAGGTTCCGTGCATAAGAAACACCCACGAGAAGGCAACCTACCAATCCGGGACCGCGTGTGACAGCAATGGCTGACAGATCCGCAAACCTGATTTCCGCTTTCTGCAGCGCTTCATCGACAATCGGGACTATATGCCGGATGTGTTCGCGGCTGGCAATCTCCGGTACGACCCCGCCATAACGGCTGTGCGCCGATTGGGTGAGAATGATATTAGATAATATCTCCGAGTTGGAGGCAACGCCGGCGGCGGTTTCATCGCATGATGTTTCAATTCCGAGAATGTACATTGTTAGGACAAGGAAAGTACGGAATGTTAAGGATTTGCCGGTTAAGACTCCTTAACCATCTCCAGACGAATGAATTTGGGATAGATAACCTCCACCACCGAAAGCGATTCGGATTTCGGAAGCATGATGCGAAAGGCATCCACGGGATATTCAAAACTGCCTGCTGTGTATGAGGTTAGATCCAGCTTAAGAGCCAGCGCATCCTCCTCAAAACATGCCAGCAGACTTTTGCCTTTGCCGCTTAAACGAACCGTAACTTCAGGTATGGATTCACTACTAAGCTCCAAACCCTGAGGTAGTTGTATGACCGAATTGGTGACGTCGAAATTATATTCATAGTGCTTTTCTGTCACCGTATGAAACCAGAGCAGAGAAGCGAAAAATACCGCTCCGATTTTCATCGGGAGGTTGTTTAGTAATTTTTTTCCCATTCTATTCCAAAGAAGCTTTTGGTAAATATGTCGGTTTACTTCAATCGGAGTTGATTAGAACAACATAGTAACATTACTTCGATGACTGAGTTATTGTCTTACCGAATGATACTTCGCCATTATCTATACGCAAGGAAAATCCGCAATCGGGATTAGAACATACCCATGCCTTATATGTGATTGCCGCTCCGCCCCTGCCGTAATCCGATAATGGCAATAAATGTCCATTTGAGCACTTTTGGCAGTTCGGATATGGACTTTCTGACATCATGCCCTCCTACAGGTTACCTAAAATTACTCCTATAATCCAAGTTACCTCAATTGAATAGTCTCTACCTTTTCAGAAAAATATGTGCCCCGGTCAAAGTTGGGCAAGGCTGTTAAGAAAATAAAACACATTCTTAAACATTTGTCAAATAGAATTTCAAATGAGTATTCTTTTCAAGATGGAGATAATTGTGAGGAATCTCGGTAGCTCCACACGCGGATCTATCGCTTGTTAAACCAAACCTTGGCGCTATGGATTATAATGAACAATGTCAGCAAACTTTCGTATGATTATAACCTGAATATTTTCCTTGCGATAGGAAATGAGCTTGTATATAATAATTGACCGATGAAAATGGGGTTGTAGCTCAGTTGGGAGAGCGCCTGAATCGCACTCAGGAGGTCGGGAGTTCGAATCTCCTCAACTCCATATTACATAGCAGGACTAAGTGAGGTTTTGCAGCACTTTTGTGCTAGACGGGGAGCTAGCGGTGCCCTGTAACCCGGAATCCGCTATACCGGGGTCGAAGTCCCACCCGAGGCCTGAAGCAGTGTGCAGGCTTGGCGCAAGTGGCGTTGATGGTTGGGTCCCGCACAATCGAAGATCGCCGAACCCCGTCAGGACCGGAAGGTAGCAGCGGTAAGCGAACCCTCGGTGTGTTGTGGGGTAGCTCAACCTGAGTTAACTACGTCGAACTGCACTCCCGTGGATGGTCAGAGGTGGGTGCACTCAATTTATTTAACTATGGCTTATCAAGTAATTGCTCTTAAATATCGACCTCGAGATTTCTCGGAAGTGGTGGCTCAGGGGCATATTGTCACCCCGCTGCGAAATGCTGTCGTTGCCGGCAAGGTTCACCACGGCTATCTCTTCACCGGTCCTCGCGGTACGGGCAAAACCACGACCGCAAGAATATTATCCAAAGCGTTAAATTGCGAGAATCCAAAAGATGGAGAGCCGTGTAACCAATGCACGCCCTGTTTGGAGATCACGCGCACCAACAGTCCCAATGTTATCGAGATCGACGCCGCCTCTAATAGAGGCATTGACGATATAAGAGAACTAAGAGAGGCGATCCGATATTCACCTATCGGCGCGAAGTATAAGATATACATCATCGATGAAGTTCATCAGCTTACCTCGGAAGCATTCAACGCCCTGCTGAAGACTTTGGAAGAACCTCCGCCTCACGGCGTATTTATTTTGGCGACTACAGAGCCGCAGAAGGTTCCCGCTACTATCATGTCCCGCTGCTTACGATTCGATTTTAGATTGGTACCGCTGCCCAAGCTTATCGAAACCGTTACCGCAATCTGCAAAAAAGAGGAAGTGGAGATTGAACCGGAGGGTATCGAAGCGATTTGCGCTAAAGCCGACGGAAGCATAAGGGACGCATTTTCCCTGTTGGACCAGGTGCTTTCCACCGGCGCCAAGAAAATCGATGCTCAAACCGCTACGGAAGTTTTGGGTTTGGTGGACAAAAATGTACTTATCGGAATATCCGAAGCTATCGCTGCATCACAACCGGTAAAAGCGGTCGGCTATTTTAATGAATTCGTAAGAATGGGGGGGAATACCGAGTATTTCGTCGATAGCCTGAATCGTCATTTCCGTGATCTACTTGTTATCAAACTGAATCCCGATCGGCAGTCAATCGAGGGGATCTCCGATGATATGATTGCAAGTTGCAGACCGATAGTTGAAAAACTGGATGAGGGGCAGATACTTCGTGGATTGAATGTTTTGGCCGAACTATATGCGGGTTTGCGGCGCAAAACGGCTGACGCCTTGATATCGGTGGAGTTATCTCTGGTAAAAATGGCGAGCCTGAGCAAGACCGTTGACATAGAGAGACTCCTTAGAGCTCAGCCGACCGAGAGCGCCGGTAATCCCCATCCAAAGGAGGTGGACCTGTTCAGCGAGCCGGATAAAGATAATCCCGGAACTGAGACAAAAGCAGAAACCGAGTATAAAAATGATAATCCTCATCCGAAACCGGTCGTGACCGAAGCGAAACCGGCTCCGGCGGAGTTGACTCTGGAATTCGCTCGAGAGAGCTGGCCTGATGTGATTAAAGAACTGGGTAAGAAACGGAAGACGCTGTGGGCGCAGCTTAACGGCAGCAATCCGGTTTCATTGGAGAACAA
This sequence comes from Candidatus Zixiibacteriota bacterium, assembly GCA_014730175.1. GTDB lineage: Bacteria > Zixibacteria > MSB-5A5 > UM-FILTER-46-8 > UM-FILTER-46-8 > WJIR01. The sequence goes on along the minus strand of WJIR01000169.1, from coordinate 2,989 downwards.
TTGCATGACGGTTGTGGTTGAACATGAAGGTATCTCGAAGTACGCATCGACTCCTGCCAGCAAACAGGTTTTAGACGACCTTGTAGTCAAATATTTCGGTAAACCTCTGCGGTTGGACTATACCACGCGCAGGGAGATGTCGACATCCACGGAGGTATCTGACATCGAAATACAGGAGTCAAAAAGGGGAGTGACCGGAGATAAGGTTGTAGATAGTGTTCTTGATGAGTTAGGCGGACGCTTGGTCAATTGGGAACCCAAAGACAGAAAAGACGAAGAGTGATTGAATAAAGGAGAGATTATGGCTAAAGGCATGGGCGATATGTTAAAGCAGGTGCAGAAGATGCAGAAAAAGATGATGGAGCTGCAGGAAGAGCTGGAAAACATGACTGTCGAAGGCACCTCAGGGGGCGGTATGGTGCGCGCCATATCGAACGGTAAGGGCGATCTTACCGAAATTAAGATCGAACCCGAAGCGGTTGATACCGAAGATATCGAGATGCTCGAGGATTTGGTTTTAGCGGCGGTAAATCAGGCGCGCGAAAGGGCTAATGAGTTGCAGCAGGAACAGATGTCCAAATTAACAGGCGGCTTAAATATCCCCGGCATGCCCGGAATGCCGATGTAATGTACACATCACCCCTGTTAGAAAAACTTATCAAGCAATTCGCCCGGATGCCCGGTATAGGATATAAAACCGCTCGAAGATTAGCATTTTATGTCCTTAAACTACCGGACGAAAAGGCGAAAGAATTGGCGGATACCATCGTCGAGATCAAATCCAAAGTTTCCGAGTGTTCGGTTTGCGGGAATATCACCGAAATGGATCCATGCCCGATCTGCACCGATCCCCAGAGGGATCAGTCGGTCGTATGCGTGGTGGAACAGCCCTCCGATGTTTTCGCACTGGAGAAAACCAACGAATATAAGGGCGTTTTTCATATCCTGGGCGGCGCGCTCTCGCCGCTGGACGGTATAGGTCCCGAGGATCTGAAAATAAAATCGCTTCTAAAAAGGATACCTGAAGGAATCAAAGAAGTTATTATCGCCACTAATCCCGACACCGAAGGGGAAGCCACCTCTATTTATTTACTGGAGTTACTTAAGCCCCTTAATATAAAGGTAACCAGAATCGCCCGCGGATTACCTACAGGAGGCGATTTGGAATTCGCCGATATCACTACCCTTTCCAGAGCCCTTCAAAATAGAACCACGATGTAGTCCTCTCACTTAGGCGCGGGACGTGTAAACCCGTACAATCCATAAAAGCCAGTAAACCGTAGCCGAAGACCTGTCCTTCGGGGATTTTTACAACAACATACAATTTACAGTCCGGAATTTGTAATCCGGAAAAGAGCCGGAAGCGCAAAGCTTCCACGAGGTTGCTGACAAAAAGGAAAAGCTTGGATGAGTTTTTGAGACCCGGCGTTTTAACGCGGGGAGGGTTGTCAGAGTTAGCCTGTCGAGATTATTTAGAGAATGTCGGCAGTGATCATCCAATTCACATGCCAATCCCTGGATTCATTCCGTTCCAGACAAACCACCGATGCATTACCGAAAGTAAAAATATCATTTTGCGGATTACCGCTGAGAAGCATTGTTGCCAATCTGTTCAGATGCGGAAGATGACCGGTTATCATCAGATTATCATTGATATCAACAAGCCTGCTGATCCATATACCGGGATCAGCGTTCGGCTCCAGACTGTCTTCCTCGACTACTCTGTCACCACAGCTCATCGATTCCGCAAAAATCTCAGCCGTTTGCCTGGCGCGTTCTTTGCCGCTATGAAGAATTCTCCTCACATCTATCAAGCTTTTATCAGCAATGTAGGAAGCCACTGCCTTTGCCGTATTCTTACCCTCCTCCGATATCGGACGTTCGGGATCCACATCCTTTGACACCGATTGAGCATGTCTAACAAGATAAAGTAACATTACAAAACCTTTCTGGCTACTATACAATCATTTAGCCGATTATATCGCCGGCGGCGGAGCCCCGTACTGTTCCCATTCTTCCATAGCGGGACCATAAACTCCGGGGACTATCAAACCGGCCTGTCTCATCAGTACAGTCATCTGCCCCCGATGATGGACTTCATGGCTGATAATCACCGCCAGACTTTTTCCACGCTTCCAGGTCTGGCCATACATATCATCCTCGACCTGTAATGTATCATTACTCCAATTACTCACCACTTGTTCCATGAGTGAATCGGAAGCCTTCTTATATGCTGCTTTTATCTCTGCCGCTGTCTTGGGAACCGGAGCTTTCTCATCCGGACCCTTTACATCCAGACCGATCAGTTTGGACATTTCCGGAATGGTAGCCGCTATATGCCAGGCAACTCTTCCCAAAGTTCTGTGCCCATCGGTGACAGTTTGCGACAGTGAAACATCGGAAAGAGCCGAAAGGATCTTCATCGTGCCCTCTATTTCTTCTTCATAAGTAGACTTGAAATCTACAATTGATGTGAACATGTCTGCTCCTCTTTAGAATAACTTGTGTGATTAAAACCTCTAAATGTGATAATTATCCATAAAGTCTTTCAAGTTTGGCTGCGATAGCCTCCGGGGAAAAATGCGACCGGACATATTTCATCCCTGCTTTGTGAGTTCTCTGCGCCCATTCAGGATCATCCAGGAATCGCCTGATTGCTTGAGCCAATTGTTTTTCGTCTTCCGGAGGAACCAGAATACCGGTTTTGCCATCCTCTATAATATCCGGTATGCCTCCGCTATCGGCGCCAATTACCGGCAAACCGCTTACGATCGCTTCCACCAAAACCAGCCCGAAACCCTCCTTGATTGCGGGTAAGACAAAAAACTCGGCTCGATGATAATATTCGATCACCTTATTATGCGGCATCGAACCGATCAATCTAACGTTGTCATTAAGCCCCAATGATTCAATCAATTCCTGAAGATGCTTCCGGCGGGGACCTTCGCCTATTACATCCAACTTGAATTCGTAACCATCATCTTGCAGT
>WJIR01000168.1 GCA_014730175.1 Candidatus Zixiibacteriota bacterium | reverse complement strand
CTGGAATTCGGGGTCCGGAAAAGAGCCGGAAGCGCAAGGCTTCCGGTACCGATAATGAAATTATGAATTATACAGGCCAATAAAAAATAAAGGGAGCGCCTATCGGAACTCCCTTCAAAACCAATACTGCGGTTTTTGGTTATACTTGCCCCTTCCGAATTACTTAAATACCCTTAAAGAACGTCTCCATCTTGGTGTTCAAGGCTGAAGAGACCTTCGTCAGGGTTGAGATCGACGCGGCGCTTTCTGCTCTCTCGATTTGCGAAATCAAAGAGACCGATAAACCGGCGCGGTTAGCAAGCTGCTTTAAAGTAAGGTTCTTCTTTTTTCGAAGCTCCTTAACTCGATTTCCAATCTCAATGCAAACCTGTTTGGCTCGATCTACTATCAATCCCTTGGCTCGTACTGCCCGGTCAACCACCGCCTTTAACTCCTCGTTGTCGAACGGCTTCTTGATGTAATCGAACGCATCATGCTTCATGGTTTCCACTGCGGTGTCCACCGATGGGTATGCGGTCAGGATGATTACGCAAAGATCGGAATCGAACTTGCGGATCTTGCGAAGCACCTCAACTCCGCTCATCTCAGCCATCTTAAGATCAAGCAAGACTAAATGATAGACCTTATTCTTCAACTGCTCAATCGCATCTGTGGGAGATTGAAAAGCTTCGACCTCGTAACCTTCCTCCGTCAGTAATTCAATTAGATATTCACACAGGTCGGCATCATCTTCGATAACCATTATTCGAAGTTTTCTCTTTGGTCTTGTGGTAATCGCCATATTCTTCACCTCACATTTTTATTACCATCTGTTTCAAACTTATATTTCTACCTATTGGATAAATACTATAATTAACTTATATTGAAATCAGAATCTTGTCAAGCTTTTTTTCTAACATTTATGCACTAATTTAAAATTGCTCGTTGGTAGCTATATTTTCAAATATTGTCATTAACAACCAACCTCAAAATTAACGGTATCTAAACAGACTTTAGCTTAATACCCTACCTGTAATACCTGACAGTAAATAGTATTGATCCTTACTAACAATAGTATTTCTCCATTCTAAATAAGTTCCATCTATGGATGTAATAAGTAATATCACAAAAAATCAGTATGCTGCACTACACATCCCGAGGAATTACCTTGCTAAAATTATCAGCCTTATTGTATACTACTTTTTTGGATTCGTCAATGAGGTATTAAATGATTTCAAAATTGTCACGACTTTGCTTCTCAACGCTGCTACTGATAGTATGTTCAGGCAATCTGTATGCCGAAGAACCGATCAGGATATTCGAGGATCTTCAGGATATGATTATTTCGGTATCGAATAAAATTAAACCATCGGTGGTGCATATCGATGTGGTTCAGAAAATGAATAATCAGAGATTCCAATCTCTCGGTTCCGGACTGATTATCGATGAGAAAGGATACATACTGACTAACGATCATGTGGTTGATAACGCCCAGTCGATTACGGTCACACTGGAATCCAAACTGGAGTATACCGCGGTGATTATAGGCACAGATAAACAAACCGACCTGGCGCTTATAAAAATCGAACCTCCGGATGAACTAACTATTCCCGAACTGGGCGATTCCGACAGCGCTAAAGTGGGCGAATGGGTTATTGCTGTCGGCAATCCTTATGGTTTCGACAGGACTGTAAGCTTTGGTATTATATCAGGTAAAGGGCGCGTACTCCAATTGCCCATTGAAACTCCGCTTATCAACGATTTCCTTCAAACAGATGCTGTAATCGATCCCGGTTCATCGGGTGGTCCCCTGGTCAACCTTCGAGGTGAAGTTATCGGTATCAACTCCATCGGCTACGGCAGAGGGCAGGGATTTACCATACCGATCAATATAGCCAAAGATGTGCGGGATGAATTGATGGCGACCGGCGCTATAGACCGAGGATGGATTGGGGTATTCCTGCAGCCTCTACCCAGGGAATACGCGGAATATTTCGGGGACAAAGATTTGGAGGGTATCCTGATCTCAGATATTGCCGAAGATTCACCGGCGCGGAGAGCGGGACTGCAGCAGAAAGATATTATCGTCTCGCTTAATGGTGAACCGGTGTCGGCTGAAAATGAAAACGATCTCAATGCTTTTTCGCAGATGATATCTTCACAAAAAGTCGGCGATGAGATAGAACTGGGAATAATTCGAGATGGGGATAAGAAGGATGTCGAAGTGGAGGTGGCATTGCAGCCAAAAGTGAAAGCTGACGAGTTCGAAATAGAAGAGCTTGATTTGATCGTCAAGGAGATCACCGAAACGATGTATCGGCAATATGCTCTGGAAACCATGAAGGGTGTTTTTGTGGAGTTTGCGGAAGTTGGAGGGGTGGCGGGTAAGGCTGACCTGCAATTCGGGGATGTCATTGTGGCAGTCGAAGGGGTTGGTGTCGATGGCCTAAGTGATTTCAAAGAAGCTATGAAAAAACTAAAGGACCGGGATATGATTCTGCTGAAAGTTATCCGGTCTAAGACACAGCTGTATGCGCTGCTGGATAAAAGGGAATTGGAGAGTACATCCAATGATTAGGCGGGAGCTGCTGCTGCAAAACGATTTTACGGGACGCAGCTTTTTTTCAAACAAAGTTGATTTAAAATGTCTATTCTGAGCCTAATCCACCCAATAATGAATTTTCAGTCTAACGTTGCTCAATAAATTCTGAGGGTTTGTGATTTTATAATATGGTGCGAAATTTATATCCCTGGGAATTATCATCATGCCGTAATTGTCGTTATTTTTGACGCGGTTTTCGATCCCGAGCCGAGTGAGTGGACCGCATAGATTTCAGTTAAAGCAGAATTACCCCAATCCCTTTAACGGCGAAACCATAATTTCATATTACCTTCCTGATCCGGCTCAGGTGGAACTGAACATAATCAACATGCGAGGTGAATTAGTAGCCCAGCCGGTGAAAACAAAACAGCAAGCAGGTAATCATCAACTTATCTGGGAAGGCGCCCGTGATGATGGAACGCCAGTCTCCACAGGAATCTACTTTTACGAACTGAAGGTGTCGGGGGTAAACACGCCGACCTACCCGAAATCGGTACGTGAAATCAAAGCGATGATTCTGCTGAAATGATGGCATTCAAGAACAGATACGCAGGCGACGGGGTGGTATGTTTAGCCCGCCCGCCTTGTCCCGGTAGAGCAGACATTCTTGTCTGCGTCAAGGGATCGCGGGACACGAATGTCCCGCCTCCCATTTCCAAGTAGAGCAGACATTCTTGTCTGCGTTAAGACTCGGGACAGCTCCGATGGTATCCCGCAGTGTGCGGGACATGTCGCGGCGCCCCCAAAAATATATGTGCCCGAAGGACAGGCCTTCGGCTACGTAGTTTATTGCAAAGAACGCCGTCGGGTGGGGG
>WJIR01000167.1 GCA_014730175.1 Candidatus Zixiibacteriota bacterium | reverse complement strand
GGAGACGTTGGTAGACGGACAGCAGGAAGCGGGATACCACAGCGTGACCTGGGATGCGTCGAACTATTCCTCGGGCGTTTACTTCTACAAGCTGACCGCCGGCGATAAACAATTCGTCAAGAAGATGATGCTGGTTAAGTAAATAATTAAAGGAACGGGTTGGGATTCCCCCAGCCCGTTTTTTCTTGTTGCGAATTCTACATAGATAGTCGATATTCTATAAACATAGATTCACGCAGCTAACCTTAAACCGCGGGATATTAATAACGAGGAATTACCATGAAGAGGTATAAAACACTTTTGGTTCTTTTTTTAATAAGTTCACTTTTCGTTTTACGAATGTGGACACCATCATTGGCTGAGGAGGGGCATACATGGGAATATACAATAAATGATTCTCGAACCGCACTCTCCATGGAAGAACGGATGAAACACCTCGGTTTGCTTATCCCGGAAGATGCTAAGGAGCGGTTCGCCAAACTCAATAATCAGTCTGAACCCGTGCTGCTCAACTTAGATGAATACTTCGACTGGCGTGAGATGAATGGTGTGACGCCGGCGAAAGACCAGGGACAATGCGGCTCATGCTGGGATTTCGCTGCAACCGGCGCATTTGAATCGGCGATATTGATTGCGGATAGTATAGAGTGGGATCTTTCGGAGCAACAGGTTATTGATTGCAACTGGCACGGGCAGGGCTGCAGTGGTGGATGGATGGATACAGCCTACGAGTTATTCAGAATGTATGGAGCGATTGAAGAATCATGCTATCCTTATCTGGCAAACGATGCCAATGAATGCGAACAGGATAGCTGCGTTTATATGGTTCTTCTTGAAGAATGGGAAGATATTCAATACAATACTAACGCCATAAAAAACGCGTTGTTATCCGGTCCTTTATCAACCACCCTGACTATTCCCGACGGTTTTAATTGGAACTGCTTCGATGGTAACTGGTACAGCCCGGATCATGCTGTACTGATTGTTGGTTGGGATGATAATATGTGTGATGGCGATGGTGGTTGGATTGTTAAGAATAGCTGGGGTCAAGGATGGGGAGACAATGGTTTCTTCTATATTCCATATAATTCATGCGGAATCGGTCACTACACGCAACGGCCGATCTACATCAGCCGTTTACCGGAGATAACCTGCAACCCGGAGACAATTGAATTCAACGTGCCTTCTCAAGGCACAACGGAGGAGATTCTTCAAATAGGTAACGTGGGCGAAGGTGATCTGTATTACCGCTTGAGACCTATGCCGCCGACAAATCAGGATTCGTTCGGGTATTACTGGTTCGATTCAGGGCACGAAAACGGCCCCGGATACGAGTGGATTGATATTACCGATGTTGGGCAGCCGGTTGATTTCCGAGATGGTTCCGATAATAGTAACTCAGGACATATCGACCTGGGATTCGATTTTAATTATTACAATAGTACATACGGCAGCGCCTGTATCTGCACGAACGGATGGATTTCATTCACCGACAGCACATCAACAACGAGTTTTAATCAGCCTATTCCAGCTACATACACGCCGGATAATATCATAGCGCCGTTCTGGACGAATCTCGCTCCAAGTTATGGCGGGGATATTTATTTCTACTCAAACAATTCGGATACAGTGATAATAAGTTGGGAACAGGTTCCTGATAGTTGGGATGAAGGGACATTTACGTTTCAGGTAATATTAAATCCGCCGTCGACTATCACGTTCCAATATCATTCCATGGGTCCGGAAGGTAGAATAGACCGGGCGAGTATCGGAATGGAAAACCAGACCGGTACGGTTGGTTTGCAGGTATCACGCAACGAAGTATATACTTATGGCGAGAAGGCAGTTCAATTCAATCTGGGACCGCCCGCCGGGCTGTTTGACTGGCTTTCAGTGGATGAAGATAATGGAATGGCGCAGCCGGCGGAATTTGACGATTTGATGATTTTATGCGATGCGGGTGACCGACAGAGTGGAGTTTATTGGGCGTATATAGACGTGTATTCCAATGATCCGAATAGCATCCATACAAAGATACCCGTCACCATGAACGTTGGACAAACCGATGTTGATTCCCCAACCGTTGTAGCAAAAGGATGGAGCTTAAAGCAGAATTACCCTAATCCGTTTAACGCTACAACTAAGATATGGTATTCACTTCCAGCCCGAGCGGATGTGAAGCTTCAGGTTTATAATATCCTCGGTCAACACATCGCAACACTCGTGGATGGAATGCAAAACGCCGGAGAGTATTCGGTACGATGGGATGCATCCGGGTATTCATCAGGTATATATTACTATAGCTTAACGACAGGAGCTAAGAATCACACCAGGAAGATGATTCTGTTAAAGTAGGTTATTCCATTAGCGGCGGGAGATTAATCGAGTGTATATTGAAGTCCCAATTTAAAGTTGATACCGGGTGAGTATATCCCGGATGCATGCCTTTTATATGCGGTATCGAAGATATTTTCGATACCGCATATTAATTTGAATCTCTGACCCAATTTTATTTTCGAATGGAAGTTTAAGGTTGCCCAGGAGGGCGTGCCGTCGGGATTGATACGATTATCCTCTTTATCAAGGTCGGAAAGCCTATCCTGTCGTGATGCGAACTGAGCAAAAACCTCCGCCCTATCGATAAATTCCTTCTGATAACTTAGAGATAACCGACCCATAAATGGGGGGATTTTGGACATCGGTTCGCCGGTATCCGCATTTTCTCCCCAGGTATATGAAAATCCGGCGGAGGTACTAAAGGATTCGCTGAGCTTAAACTCGGTGCGAAGCTGAGCGCCCGACATGTAGAATTTATCCGAGTTAACTTTAATAAGGATTAAATCCTCACCCGGATCCTTCTCACCATTCCCATTCTCATCCCAAAAGGTCAAACCGTTATAAGTCCCTGCGTCCCTGTTGATGAAGTCGGTAAGTATCGCGCCCCATAGGAAAATCTCACCTTCGGTATTTTGATTTAACCACTTCAGCCCTATATCCAACTGGTAGGAATGTTCAGCGATGAGGTCCGGACTGGGAACTTCCCTTCCGGCAGCGGATATCTCGAATTTGGTGAGGTCATCAATATTAGGAGCGCGAAATCCCCGGCTGACATTAGAGACAAGATTAAGCGATTTTGATAACTCGAAAACGGCTCCTGTGGAAAAGGACAAGTCTGCATAATTCTCATCGAGAATTCCGTAAGGCGATTCCAATTTTGCTCTCACCTGGAAATGACTGTACCGAAACCCATGCCTCAAGTTCAATCGCTCAAATGGCTGCCATTGATGCAACAGGTAAACTCCTGAGGCTAAGTATTCGGAACCGTCCGGTACCGGCGGAATTGTACTAATAATCGTCGAGTCTTCAATGTTCTCTTTGCGCCAGGAATCGACCCTATCGGAATAAAGCTCAGCGCCCATTGTGGTGGTAGCGGTTGCACTCCAGTATTTTCTGCTATTGATATCAGCATGTATTGTTTTAACATCTACATCCTGATAGGTCGTCTCGTTTCTGCTTGATTTACTGTAGCGTCTCCCTTCTCGCTGTTTCTGATAGGAAATGGCGAATGAATTACCATCCATCCCGAGCAAACCGGAATTATTTACCCGTATAAAACCCAGGTATCTCTCGCGAGGATCGTATAGATAGAAGTCATACTTTCCGCTGGTATATCTATCGTAACGAGGGATATCCTCGGCTTTGTATGCCTGCAGACCAGACTCAATATCAAAGCTGTTTCCGATGGGATGCTCGAAATACAAACATCCTCCCAGATCAGTCCATCCCGACGGTGTCTGTTCTCCCACGTCGCCGCCGCCTCTAAGATCGCCTATATCCGATTTCTGAAAAGCCAGGGACAGTCGACCATTACCAACATGATTAGCGGATCGATATCCGAAAGTCACGCCATTGTCTGCGGACGAGTACTGGGAGCTGATTGACAGACGTTGGAAATAGTCAGACTCAGGTTTAGTAATAACGTTTAATACGCCGCCCAGTGCATCGGAACCGTACATGATCGATGATGGACCTTCAAGTAACTCCAATCGATAGACCCCGATCTTCGGGATAGTATTGAGATATGGATTGGTTCCCGTTCTATAGGTGGAATTATTCAATCGAATGCCGTCAGCAAGAATTAAGACACGCTTACCGAACATACCCCGTATTATAGGCGCGCCGCCGCTGTGGGTTGTCTTCTGGATCTCTATTTTGGTCTGATTTCTAAGAATTTCGGCAGTGGTAGCCGGTTGATAATAATCGAGTGCATCTCTGCGGATAGCTAAAATCGCCTGTGGTTGCTCGAAATTGAATTCCTCACTTCGAGACGCCGTAACCACTACTTCTTCAAAGTGATAAACCTTGGGGCTTAGTAGGAACGTAACCGTTGTATCCCGCCCGACCGCTCTAAAGGTGCGAGTCACCTGAAAATACCCATCAGCATTGATTTTAAACTCAATTATACCGCTATCGGGAAGCTCAACAGTAAAACTACCATCCGGATTGCCCCCAATTGTTTTGTTTTGCACTCTTACAACAGGATTCGGAACAGCGGCGCCGGAAGTATCTTCCACGCGCCCCCTCAGTTGAAAACCTTGAGCGATTAGATTGGCAAATAGTGTCAGAAAGAATAACGTAACAGGTAAAAGTCGTTTCATAGCAAGCGTTCTTATTTTGAATTCAATGTCAATCTTCCGTAAGGAACTCCTCCCGTGATAATAGCTCGATAGATAGAATTTTATTCTTTTCCAGTTTAGCATTAAGTCGGTTGAGTTCTGTATCTATTATGTTATTGAATTCGTCCTCCGCTTCCGCAATCTGCTGCCGGTAAACCGGTACGAGGGCTAACTGCGACTCGGTCGGCTTTCCACCATACATATTCACTGAGGAATAAAGGTCGACGACCTTTTCACGAAGCTGCTCCTCACCGGTAATCCCTTGCTTGTGTTCAGCCACAACGAGAGTTTCATACAACCGATACAATTCTTCGGAAAAATCCTCAAGGTCTCCTTTCAGACGTTTATTCCGGCTAACCTGCTCAATCCTTTCCTCAGCCTGCTCCCTTGCATCTGAGATAGCTTCGGCTATGTAAGCCAAACTTTCCTGCATATCATATAATTCCATAACCGTTTTCTGCTGTAATTGTCGATCATCGAGGGAATGCGGCGATGTGGGATCACTCACCAGTTCCAGAGAACCGCTAAATGATGATTTGCCCTTATTTAAATTGTAGGAATAAGTTCCCTCGGGCGCAGCCGGTCCGAATACTCCCATTCCGAGGGTAGCTGATCGCGCTACTTTGGGAGGCTTTCTGCGCATATACCATTTAACACGGTTTATACCTTTCCTTTTTCCTCCCGGTAACGCTTTTATAAGGTCTCCTTCCGAATTGTATATCTCCACGGAAAGATCACCGAAGAGATGGCGCTTTTTTAAGTAATAATCGATAAAGGCAACTTCGCTGGGATTGCCGCCGACAAATTCTCCGTTACCCGGAAAATGCTGTTTATAAATCGGCGTCCGGAATGAAGCGGGAATGGATTCGAATAAGTGGACATCGGATGCGAGAACTACTGAATTTAATTGTCTAATGGGGGAGATATCATCTACAATGTAGATTCCTCTGCCATGAGTACCCAAAATCAGATCGGGCTGTGAGGGATGAATCGCTATGTCACGTACAGCTACCTGCGGTAGGTTCTGAGAGAAACGAATCCACCTAAGCCCTCTATCTATCGAAACGAATAAGCCGAATTCGGTCCCGAGGTAAAGTAAGTTCGGACTGATTATATCCTCCTTGATGACGTGGGCATAACCATCGAGGGAATCATCATAAAGTCTCTGCCAACTATTCCCGAGATCAGAGGTCTTGTACAGGTACGTTCGCATATCGCCGGTACGATGTCCGTCAAAGGTTGCATAGGCGGTCTGCTTATCGAAATTGCCCGCTTCAATATAACTGCACCAGGTATGCTCAGGCAAATCGTCAATATTGTCCACAACATTACGCCAGCTTTTTCCGCCGTTTTCGGTAATTTGTACGTTACCGTCGTCGGTACCGACCCAGATGATACCCGAATCAAGAGGTGATTCCGCTATGGTATAGATAGTACAATGGTTTTCTGCTGTGGTATTATCGATAGTTAAACCACCGGATTCCTCCTGTTCCTGCTTATCGGGATCGTCTGTGGTTAAATCCCCCGAAAGCTGAATCCAACTTTCGCCTTTGTCGTAGGAACAGAGGAGATATTGCGCTCCTATATACAGTTTATTCGGATTATTCGGACTTAGAGCGATAGGAGTATTCCAATTGAAGCGATACTCAATATCATCGGAATCCGGCAGCGGTCTGATATCCTTCATCTCACTGATACTCCGATGGTATCTGAATATCCTACCGCCTTGATACTCAAAGTAAATTATATCGTCATCGGCAGCGTCAACTAAGACATAGAATCCATCCCCGAAACCGATGTTTTCCCAGTCGCTATTTTCTATCCCACCCGGACTTCGGGAAGGACCATACCAGGAACCATTGTCCTGCAAACCGCCATAGAGATTGTATGGCGTTTGATTGTCGCAACTAACATGATAAAACTGGGAGATCGGCAAATTCTTCAGAAATCTCCAGGAATTACCACGGTCAAAAGAAACATATATACCCCCATCGGTTCCGAGAATTAAGTGTTCGGGATTAGAAGGATTAATCCACAAGGCGTGATGATCGGAATGCACTGATTGGGCAGCTACCATGCTGAAAGATTCTCCTCCATCCTTGCTTGCACTCAAAAGCAAGCCCGGTTTGTAAATCCGATTATGATCCTCCGGATCGGGGACAAGCAAGCTGAAGTAAAACGGACGCATTTTAATATTGAACGAACTACTCATCTTTTTCCACGATTGTCCGAAATCATCGGAACGGTAAAGCGCCGTCGTATCCGACTCCACGTTGGCGTAAATAACGCTCGGACGGGATGGCGCTACCGCAATGGCTATCCTGCCAAGATCGCCTGCCGGTAGTCCGCCGGTGAGTTCCTTCCAGGTCTCGCCGCCATCCTCACTTTTATACAGTCCGCTTCCGGAGCCACCCGAATTAAATGAATGGGGAGTTCTGCGGAATTCCCACATAGCAGCGTAGATGATATCAGGTTCCTGGGGATCGATTGCGATATCGACGCATCCGGTGTTTTCATCAACGTAGAGTATTTTTTCCCAAGACTCTCCCCCGTCAGTGGTTTTGAAAAGACCGCGTTGTTCATTGGCATCCCATAAATGTCCTAACGCAGCAACATAGACCGTATCCGAGCCACGAGGATGAATAACAATCTTACCGATTCGCTCGGTATCATCCAAACCCATTAACTGCCAGGTTTCACCGCCGTCAATCGTTTTATAAATACCGGTACCGACCGAAACGCTGTTTCTAACCCAGGGCTCGCCCGTGCCTACCCACACCGTATCGGGATGGTTCTGGTCGATTGCGATTGCGCCTATCGATTGTGTATACTCGTCGAATATCGGATCGAAAGTGGTTCCCGCGTTTATAGATTTCCAGATCCCTCCGCTGGCGGCGCCGACATAGATTATAGCCGGATCGTCGTTCACTGCATCGAGAGCAGCTATCCTTCCACCCATTACCGCAGGACCGATGGCGCGGGCTCTGATATCGCCGAAAATATATGAACCGATCGCCGGATCATCATTGGCAAACGTGGGAGCGGATAAAACCGCACATAAAGAAATAAACACAACAAGCTTGAGGAATGGTAATCTGACCATAATAATACCTGCAAAGAAATTGGAGATTAATTACCGGAATTTATTCTTTAGCGCCTTCAGCTTCAGGCATATCAAATATGGAATCATCAATTTCGCCGCTGTTGGCTTCTATCTCGTCTATGATGATGTGAGATACCGTCTGCCCATCTACCTTTGATTCAATGGAGTGAACCATCATCACACCGGCAACTTCTTTGTAATCACCGAAATAGGTATCCATTTCGAAAGGAGTATCGTCGACCGTACCTTTGGTGGTTGCCTTCAATTCCAGGAAATACTCAGCATCCAGATAAACATTGATGGTAAGGTCTTCGGGAGTGACGACTTCGATGTTGTACACATCGGTTCCCTCCATTTCCTCCTTGCCAACTAATTCAACCTGGTAGCCTTTCTCCTCATAGTCGATGAGATATCCATCCATATCGGATTGGAATTTAAACTGAAGCGCCTGCGACTCCGGCATTTTCTCAGGTTCGGTAGCTCCCATAAACGGCATTACATACCACCCGATCTCACCATTGTACGCTTGTGTCATAGTCATCCCCTGAATTTCCGCATCTATTCGCATCTTGTTGGGACGTTTCTGTTTGACGGTAAAAGGATACTCCATGCCCTGCATCATAAACTTACCGGAGGCAACCATGGACTCGATCCCTTTTATCTTGTCAATTCCTCCTCGAGCTTCCTCGTATTTATCCAGAACTTCCTCCAGATTCATCGAAAACAGATTGCCGCAAAATACAAACATCATTAAAGACACCAAAATTAACTGCCGCATTATATTTACCTCCTCAAGTGGGATTTGAAATTAAACCTCATAATCGAATATGCTATTAAACTCTCGAAATACCTTATAGCATAATAGATTTTACGACCAGAAATCGTAATAGTTACAATTAACATCACGATGTGAATAATATTATAAACTAATATGATTTACAATAAGAATCTCAGAATCCTGTTGAGTTTTGAAGCCAAAAATGACAAAAAATACTTGACGCATTTCGATGGTATATCTAAATTTACCGGATGATATTATCCTCGCTTTGAGTACGGTATATTGCTTTTGACAACGCAGACCAAATTCACAAATCAGGTCTTAAAAGCATATAAACAGATTTAATAGAGAATGTAGAGAATGAATATTTTAGGAATATCCGCCTTTTATCATGATTCCGCCGCCGCTCTGGTTCAGGATGGGAATATAGTTGCTGCCGCTCAAGAAGAACGGTTTACACGCAAAAAGCATGACCACGATTTTCCAATCAATGCTATAATGTACTGCTTGAAGGAAGGCGGGATAGAAACCGATGGACTGGATTACGTAGCCTTTTATGACAAACCGTTTATAAAATTCGAGCGATTACTGGAAACTTATTTAAGCTATGCTCCCCGCGGATTGAAGTCGTTCTGGATGGCGATGCCGATGTGGTTAAAGCATAAATTGTGGATGGGTGAATTTATAAAAAATAAGATTAAGTTCGATGGTCAAATTATCTACCCCGAACATCATCAATCCCATGCGGCATCGGCATTTTTTCCATCTCCCTTTGATGAAGCGGCATTTATTACCCTCGACGGAGTCGGTGAATGGGCAACATCATCCTGGGGTACCGGAAGGAATAATAAGATCAAACTGGAAAAAGAAATCCGCTTTCCGCACAGTTTGGGTTTGCTCTATACCGCTTTTACATATTACACCGGATTCAAGGTGAATTCCGGCGAATACAAAGTGATGGGATTAGCTCCGTATGGCGAACCGAAATATAAGGATCTGATATTCAAGGAGTTAGTTGACCTTAAGGAAGATGGTTCATTTCGACTGAACATGAAATACTTTAATTATTGCTCCGGATTGACCATGACCTCCAAAGCTTTCCACGATCTGTTCGGTGGTCCTCCCCGTAAGCCGGAATCCAAACTGACCCAGAAAGAGATGGATTTGGCGCGTTCGGCTCAAGAAGTTACCGAAGAAATCATGCTTCGCATGGCGAAGCATGTTAAGAAGGAAACAGATATGAAATACCTGTGCCTTGCCGGAGGAGTTTCGCTGAATTGCGTGGGTAATGGTAAGATGCTAAGGACGGGAATTTTCGATGATATCTGGATTCAACCTGCCGCCGGGGACGCCGGAGGGGCATTGGGCGCCGCTTTGTTTGTATGGTATCAGCTTCTGGATAATCCCAGGAAAGCTCAAAAACGCGGGGCGCAGCGAGGTTCCTATTTGGGTCCGAGGTTCACCGAGGAAGAGATTGAAAGTTGGTTGAAAGAGAATAATTATCCATATACTAAATATGACAATGGCGAGATACCGGCGAGAGTCTCGGGGCTTATCGATGAACATAAGGTGATCGGATGGTTCAACGGACGGATGGAATTCGGTCCCAGGGCTCTGGGATCGAGGAGTATTATCGGGGATGCGCGGAGCTCTAAAATGCAATCCATAATGAATCTTAAAATCAAGTATAGGGAATCCTTTCGGCCCTTCGCACCGTCATGTCTTGCCGATGATGTAAGTGAATATTTCGAGCTGGACAGGGAAAGTCCTTATATGCTTTTGGTGGCTCAGGTTAACAAGGAGCGTCAGAAGCGGATGAGCGGCGATCAGGAGAAACTTTTCGGGATCGACAAATTGAACGTCGCCAGGTCCGATATTCCGGCGATTACTCACGTGGATTACTCAGCCAGGGTGCAGACGGTACATCCGGATGATGCTCCGGATTACTACAACATGATTAAATCATTCAAGGAAAGAACCGGATACGGCGTGATTATCAATACCAGTTTTAACGTTCGCGGAGAACCGATTGTTTGCACGCCTCAAGATGCATACTTATGCTTTATGAGAACGGAAATGGATGTTTTGGTGTTAGAAAACATGATACTCGAAAAGGAAAAGCAGCCTGCCCTGAAAGAAGACCAAGACTGGCGTAAACTTTATGAATTGGATTAAGCATGGAACCGAATGAGATCAGAAAAGCAGATACCGCAACACTAAGGAAATTCGGGCTGGTTATGGCGATACCTTTGGCTATAATCGGGGCTGTTCTCTTGTGGAAGGAAAACGGCGCAGCAATGCATCTTTTTATTTTAGCCGGTTTATTCGCGGTGTTAGGGCTCCTCCTTCCCCGTTTATTGAAGCCGGTATACATCGTCTGGATGACTTTTGCCTTTTACATGGGTATGGTAATGACCTATGTGTTGCTGACACTATTCTTCTTCATAGCGCTAACTCCGGTGAGCCTTGTTATGCAGTTGATAGGTAAGGACTTACTCAAACGGAAATTTCCCGGAAATGAAGATTCATATTGGGTGCCTGCAGAGGAATACCCGGATGATATTGAACGCTACTCCAAGCCTTATTAATAGAACGCTGAGATGAAAATCTTCTCCTTTTGCGCATTATTGTGGGGGTTTTTAAAAGAACGGAAAAAATGGTGGCTATCGCCTTTTATTGTAATCCTTTTCATAATAGCGTTTTTCATTTTAATCAGCCAAACATCCATTTTTGCGCCATTTATATATACCATATTTTAATTAACATAATAATAACTTCGTATGGGAACTTAAGGACTGCTCCAGGCGGTTCGATATAGAACAATAATCACAGTTCATCGCAGCGCATCCTTGGAACAATCATGAAAATTTATGGTTATTCTTATGATAACTTTAAAGTTATAAACAGGAGGAACAATGGAAGTGTATGTAATTCTAAGTAAAATCAATCCGGGCGCATTTATTAATTCCAAAGAGTTCAAGGAAGCGGCCGACAAAGTATCCGACACGATTCGCCAGGAATGCCCGAACATTGTCTGGAAAGACAGCTACGCATTACTCGGCGACTATGACATTGTCGATATAGTTGAATCCCCGTCCAAAGCGGAGTTGATGAGAGCGGTGGAAATTATACGATCCATAGGTAAGGCATCAACGCAGACTTTCTCGGCAATTCCCTGGAAAGAACACCTTAGCAATCTCTAAAGCTCAGCTATCCAGCACTTGTCGGACTTTTTGCGCAAGAGTGTATAATCTGAATGGCTTTTGCAGATAGGGTGTTTTATAATCAACCGCCTGTTCTTTGACTGCGGAAGTTTGCGAGTAGCCTGACATATAAAGCACTTTCGCATCCGGTTTTATGTCCCGCAGAAGTTTGGTTAATTCGGCGCCGCTCATCTCGGGCATAACCACATCGGTGATCACCAGGTCGACCGAATCACTCATTCGCAGGCATAGATCATAAGCGCTTTTACCGGTATTGGCCGATTCAACCCGGTATCCTAACCATGCTAAAACCTTAACCGCCGTATCCCGAACGGCATCATCATCTTCAACCACCAAAATAGATTCGTTGCCCTTCGGAACATCATAGGGTACAGGTTCGGAGAATATCGATTCATCATCTTCTTCCACCGCGGGAAGCCAGATGGTGAAGCTGCTTCCCTCGGAAGGTTGGCTTTGCACATCGATATAACCGTTGCTCTGCTTTATAATACCGTAAACCATCGATAGCCCTAATCCGGTGCCTTTGCCCACTTCCTTGGTGGTATAAAATGGTTCGAAAATTCGTTCGATTATATCCGGCGACATTCCATAACCGGAGTCGGTAACCTTAAGCGCTACATATTTTCCGGCAGGGACTTCACCGAATTGCTTCATATCCGCCTGACTAATGGTTTTATTTCGGGTTTCGATAATAAGCCTCCCTCCGTTAGGCATTGCATCCCTGGCATTGACCACCAGGTTTAAAACAACATGCTCTAACTGCACAGGATCGGCCGTCACATTCATAAGCTTATCGTAAAGAACTGCAGTTAGGGTGATATCTTCACCGATTGTTCTGCGGAGCATCGGTTCCATAAGTTTGACAATGGAATTCAAATTGACGACCTTCGGCTTAAGCGATTGTTCGCGGCTAAAAGCCAGAAGCCTGTCGGTCAACTCCGCTGCTCGGTCAGCCGCATATTGTATCTCTTCGAGATTTTGGCGTAAAGGATGATTTCCCTTTAAGGTCATCAATGATAACTCCGTATGGCCGGTTATTATCGCAAGCAGATTGTTAAAATCATGTGCTACTCCGCCGGCAAGGCTGCCTATCGCTTCCATTTTTTGAGACTGCCGCAATCGGGATTCGAACAGCTTACGTTCGGTTAAATCGCGTAAAACACCTTGTATTGCGTAGCCGCTTTTATAGGGAATTCGAGTAGTTGAAGCTTCCAATTCGAGTCTCTTTCCATCCGGTGTGACTGCGGTGAACTCAAAGCGGTCAGAGGGCTTAATTCCCTTATTTCGGAGGGCGATCCGTTCCCGAATTAAATGGCGACTGCTTTCGTCTACGAAATCGATAAAATAAATCGGCTGGGACTTTATCTCTTCAAACGTAATTCCGAATAATTCCGAAAAACGCGGATTGATGAACTCAAATGCGCCGGTAGCGGCTGAAAGTATATAGACCGCATCGCTTGATTGTTCAATAAGGTAACGGTACATTTCCTCCGAGTCCCGCAAAGCACGTTCCGCTTGTTTTCGTTCGGTTATATTATGAGCTATTACTAAAAGAACCTTCTCGCCGTTAAGAACCAATTCGCGCACTGTGGACTCAAGATCAACATACTCGTTTCGATCGGTTCTGAAGCGGCACTCGAAACTTGTTATGGAACCCTCCATATTCGACAAGCCTTCAATTGAATCCGAGAACCGTTCCACATCATCGGCATGTATTCGCATCCTCAATTCCTCAAAGAAATTAGAAGCCTCTCCCAAAAACTGCTTCCAGACATTATTCGCCCACAGAATTACACCACGTCGATCGGTAATCGCCATAAGATCGTGCGATGAATTGAACATCAGTCGGAATCTCTGTTCGCTTTGTCTCAAAGCTTCTTCCGCTGCTTTTCGATCGGTTATATCCTCACCTGAACTCAATGTACCGATTTTGTTTCCGTCCCTATCGAATAGAAAAACATTGTGCCAGGCGATTATCTTTGTATCACCCGTACCGGTCACAACGGAATTCTCCATATACTCCCACAGTTCGGTTTCGCCTTTGAACAGCTTATCAAAACCTCGCTTCAACTTCTGACCGGTAGCGCCCCTGATAAAAGTATCAAACCAGTTACATCCGATTATCTCATCCTCCTGATAGCCGAGGAGAGCGCACCCCTTTTTATTAATCAACGTAACTTCTCCCATCCTGTTTAAAGCGAGTATTATCACGGCGGCGATGTCGAGGTAGTTTTGGGCTCTGTCCTTTTCCAGCCTGAGCTCCTCCTCGGCTCTTTTTTGGAAAGTAACATCCCTCATGATTATCTGACTTGCCGGTTTACCCGAATATGATATAGGAATTACGGTAAATTCAATATCGAGTATTTCGCCGTTAAGCGCTTGTATCTTTTCTTCGAACGTATACTTGGAACTGCCTGCTACCCATGGATTATATATCCTCCGGTTAAACTCATCGACATCAGCATCATAAAGGTAATCACTGAGATTCATACCGATGATATGATCGGATGAGGTTGCTCCCAACAGGCGAATTCCCGAGCCGTTGATGAAAACCAGTTTACCTTCGGTGCAAACAGCCATACCGTCGGGAGAATGTTCCACCAGGGAGCGATAACGTTCTTCACTCTCCTTGAGCGCATTTTCGGCGGCGAGATGAGAAACGACCTCGCCGACTTCTGCGGCAATTAATTCAAACATGTTTTTGGAAAAATCGGAAAATTCGTTCTGAGTGCGGGAGATGAATACCAATGCCGCGACAACGGAGTATTTTGATTTCGCTGGCACAATAGCTATGGCACGGATTCCGTTTCCATATTGAGAGCATTCGAGAACACGCTCCAAAACCTCATCACCGCCATAAACAGGTTCTCCCCTGCTGATCATCTCGACAAATGCCGAATCATGGGAATATGTGCCTTTGTATTCAAGGTCATGTTTCGATAAACATCTATGCGATGCGAAATTGATTGCGCCTGAATCAGCATCAATCATGAACACTCCCCCATAATCGATTTCGTCGATGCACAGGCATATATCCAGGATTTCGTCCAGGGTAGTATCCAGGTCTTGAGCGGAGCTTAGTGCAACGCCGAGATCCCTCTGCATCAGCAGAGATTTTTCGGTGCGCTTTCTATCGGTAATATCCCTTACAATCGCCTGTAGAATCGGCTGCCCTCCGATCTCAATCCGATTGAGGCTTACCTCGGCGTCGAAAGTCGTACCATCAAGCCGGCTATGAACCCATTCGAAGTTCTGCGCTCCTCCGGTATATGCAGCGTTGATTTTTTCAAGCGCCTTTTCTCGCGAATCTCGTCCATCAGGTTGAGTTGGCGGTGAGAATTCATGAGGTTTACGCTGCAAAATCTCTTGACGACTACATCCAAAAATCTCCTCGGTTTTTAAATTACAGCCGGCGAATGTATCTCCCCGCATAAGAAATATGGCATCATTAGTATTTTCAAAAAGAGAGCGGAATTTCTCTTCGGAGTTCTTTATACGTTCCTGTATCTTCATTTGCTCGGTGATATCACGTGTGACACTGGCAATCATCGTTCCCGTATCCCCCTTTACGGGAAAGGAGAGAACCTGCACAACCACGCGGGAATTATCCGGACGGAGAATTGTTTTCTCTGCAACCGCATTAAGGCATTCGCCCGCGCCATCTTCCAATATTTTTTGAATCTTGGACTTAGTAAACTCCAGTGATATGGATTCGTGCTTTTCCGGCGTGATGTTTCTGTGATGTATATCCCAAAAACTGCTGCCGAGAGCTTCCCCTTTGGGAATACCGGTAATCCGCTCCTGTCCGGCATTCCATTCGACGATAATCCCTTTCTCATTAACCAGCGATATTCCATCGAGCGAGTTTTCAATAATTCCCCTGAATTTCCCTTCGCTTTCCCTCAACCGCTTTTCGGCTCGCTTTCGGTCTGTGATGTCGGTGAAAACTTCGATCACCCCTATCGGCTTTTCATCGCTTCCTCTGTAAGGGATTACTGTCACCACAAAAAACGCCCCACCGTTATCAGAATGCCTATCCTCCCATTCGAATTCCCGGACCACGCCGTCTCTCAACACCTGTTCCATGAAGCAGTCTGCTGCATTACATCTGGGACCATGCCAGAGGTCATGGCACTTCTTACCGATTATCTCATCCTCATTTACTCCGAAGTAAGAGCAGAATTTATCATTCACTTTGATAAGTGAGTGATCCTCGAGGATTATACAAACAGGTACGATGCTATTGAAAATCTGCGTTTGTTCTCTGAGAGCATGCTCAACCAGTTGTTCGCTCTTTTTTCGTTCCGATATATCCCGCACTATGGATATAACAGACCAGTTATTATCAACTTTAATAGCTGATACCGAAAGTTCAATCGGAAACTCGTTCTTATTCTTTCCCAACGCTATGGTTTCAAAAGTTCTTCCGGTCCATGGTTCCTTTTCCGACTGTATGTATTTAGCGAAACGTTTTTTGAATAACTCTCTGTATTTTTCGGGAACGATGAGTTTAATGAAGTTCTTGCCAATAACTTCCCTGGACTTAAATCCGAATATCCTCTCAGCCGATTTATTCCAGAAGACAATGCGGGAGTTCTGATTGATGATTATGATGGCATCCTTTGCGGATTCTGTTATAGCCCGGAATTTCTTAGCGCTCTCTTTGACCGCTTCTTCCGTTCGGGATTTATCCGCAACTATCCCATAGCAATATCTGCTAAATAGCATAACCGCCAAGATCCCGATAACTTTTAAAATGATATCAGAGTCCGCTCCACTCCCGATTAAGCCGTCCCAAAAGCCGATATCCTTTTGCATTGAAAGCGCAAAACTACCTAAAATCCAAATTACCAACGCCAGAAGAATCGAAATCAATGTGATTTTCTTTTCGGCTCTCATATCTCCTCCTTAAGCATAGGAAGGTTATCCATGCTGTAACTGTGCCGGGAAGAAAAGTTGACGGCTGTAAATATATCTAACCCGTATTATTCATAAATTTCATCATCGGTAGCGGAAGCCTTGCGCTTCCGGTGCTTATTTGAGGCCCTCATGTCCAATCCGTAAACGCTCTACTTCTATTGAACTCCCGAAGGACAAGGCTTCGGCTACCGATTTCTTTTTTTTGTGAATTAGCCCGGCTAACCATCCGTATCAAATCGGAATATTGATCATTTCTTCCCTGAACGGCGTTTCAGGCTGTAAAACTATAGAGAATTATTGGTAAAAAATCAAGCGAATTAGTAATCTTGAGGGAAGCCCAACACGGCGAAATAACACCCGGAGCGTCTGTACAACCAATTAATAGTCATAGAGATCAACAGCGATCTCCACCACCTCGTCAGTTTGCGGTAAACATATAATCTCACCATCCGAACCGTATGCCACCCTGCAATCTTGAGCTGTTAATAATCTTACCGGTGCATCGAGGTGATCGAAAAGCGTGTTGGAGATATAGGCCGAGATGGTAGGACCTGCGCCGCCATAATATCTGTCCTCGGATACTACGAGTACCTTCGAGCAGTCTTTAACAACCGATTCAATTGAATCCCAATCGATCGGTTTGAGCGTTCTGAGATCCAGAACTCGGGCTTCAATACCCTTTTCCCCCAGCAAGTCCATTGCCTTAAGGCACATCGGCAGGTTTATCCCGTAGCTGATAATCGCAATATCCGTGGCGCTCTCATTGTAGATTTTAGCTTCACCGAACGGGATAAGTTGTTCAATCGGGGGATATTGCGACAGGATTTCGTGCCCTTCCCAATCCCTTCGATTATAAAGCGCCACAGGTTCGCAGAAAAGTACCGGATCTCCGCACGCCAGTGCGGTGCGCATCAATCCCGCGGCATCGGCGGCATTTGAAGGTACAATTACCTGCAATCCCGGAATATTGATAAAAGTGCCCAGATTTGCCTCCGAATGCCAGAATGATCCGGCGCCCTGTTTATATCCGCCATAAGTTGTGCGTATTATCATCGGTAACTTTACATTAGCGTTTGAGCGCTGATAGGTCGTAGCGATTCGATCCTTAAGCTGCTGATACGCCGGGCTCATATAATCGATGAACTGAATCTCCGGAAACGGGATTCTGCCCTGGAACGAATGACCCACCGCTCGTCCCAGAATTCCGGCTTCATCCAATTGAGTATTAAAAACACGTTCGGCTCCAAAAGCCCTCTGAAGATTCTTAGTCACCAGAAAGACTCCACCTTTGCCTTTCAGGCTGTCTGTGACTTCCGGACCCTTATCAAAAACTTCCCTGGGGAAATCGGCGACATCCTCACCGAATAAGAGACAATCCGAGGTCAACATAAACAGGTCGAAAAGCGAGTAATTGATCGCCTTGCGCAACATCATAGGCGATTGATTCTCCGGCAGCTCCGGGCTGTCAAAAAATCCCCTTTCGTGATATTCCCGGTAACGTTCCGCTCTTTCGGATGATTTCTTCTCAACCAGCTTTTCCCAGGCATCCTGAGCAGCTTGCCGGTTATAGCTATAAACCTTGGTTATAACATCATCAGGGGTCTTGGATTGAAACTCCGGGACAACTTTGCCGGAAACTTTTCTCACATCCTCATCGATTTCATCGTACATGGCGGCAAGCTCCGAAGGTTTGCACACCCCATCTTCGACCAGAGCCTTTGCCATTTTGCGCAGAGGATCATTTTCGATATGATATTTCTGTTCCTCCTGCTCCATGTAATGTGTTTGATCATCCGATCCGGAATGAGATTCACCTCGGGTCACTCTGATATTCGCAATAGCAGGACCCTTACCCTCACGAACATATTCCAACATCGCTTTGAAACTTTCTATGGTTTGCTTAATCTCGGTACCGTCGAAATTCTCAATCATCAAACCGAATCGCGTGAAGCCCTCGAATGGAGTAGTGGGATTCCCCTCGGGGAATTGCTCCTCAACGCTGGTGGAAATAGCCCACCCACAATTGTAGATTCCAAAGATTGCCGAGGTTTTGCTGTAAGCCGAATAGAAAACCGCGCGATGGAATTCCGGAGAGGAAGTGGAACCTTCGCCGATGGAGCAATAGACTACCGAATCGGAACGGAATCTACCGTTCGGGAAACCGAAAATTCCCTCGATTGGATTTGGATTTTTTATTGCTTCGGATAAACCCGCCGCCTCGAGAGCATGGGAACCGGTTGGCGAAGCCTGTGGTAAAATCCCCAATTCCGGGTAAGACGAATGAGAAGGCATCTGCATCCCGCCGGTTGAACTCGAACGGGCATCTCCTATCGCTTCCATTATCTTTTGCTCGATCGAAACGCCTCGATGCATATCGAAGGCTTTATTACGATAGTAACCCACGAATGGATCATCATCGTCAAGCAATTCGGCTGCTACTACATCAATTAGTTCCTTGCCGGAGCACCCGATGAAAAACTTGCAGAGTCCCTTTCGCAGCAATACTTTTTCCTCCGCCTCAACTCTACGCGCCAGAACCATCGAACGATACATCCGAAGCAGTGTATCCTTGTCGAAACCGCCATATTCCTCGATAGCATCATCCTTCTTCTGACCGGCTTTTAGTTCGTTAATCCAGTCCTTAATCTCGTGATAAGCCAATGCTTCCTCCGCAGATTATTCCGGTTGAATAAATCATCTAACTACTCCCGATTTCCCGCTAAAGTAATTCAGGTCGGGTTCCGAACGAATGAAGTGGGTAAGAAACCCGACAAATGCCTGATTCGCCATTCTTAGAGCCTCCGACATAGATTGGCATTAAATCTTCTCCCAGCGGGCGAATATATCTTCCAGAAAAACCACAATCTTATCACAAACCTTCCGGAAGTATTCCTCCGCCTTCTTCTGATCGAAATTCAAATAACCTTCGCCCTCATTGAATATAATGGTGGGAGCGGGATTAGGTACTACGTAAGCGCCCGAATCGAATGTGTAAACCTCTTCGTCCTTGTATCCCTCCCTATTGAGAAGATCGGGACGCACAGCCATCAACGCAGCGGTTTCATCAAGGGCGGCATGACCTCCCCGCTGCCCGTAAACCTCCTTTACGACCTCATTAGCGAGATCCCACCAATGGATTACAGCGATTTTCATATTGGTGGATACGGAAACATCGTATGCCGCATTCTTCAGGGCTCCGTTGTTACCGCCATGACCGTTTAATATGACTAACTTCTTGAATCCATTTCCGGCGATTGATTCCATCAGCTCCTTCATATATGATTCAAAGGTGTCCGGGCTAACTGTCAATGATCCGGGATACCTTAGCAAGGTTCTGGTGATACCGTAGGGAATGATAGGCGCAACCATCGCCTTAATTCTCTTGGTTATCTCTTCGCATATACCCAATGGAATATTGTTGTCGGTTCCCAGGTTGGTAAATCCATGTGCCTCGATGGTACCGACCGGCAAGATGCAGCAATCATATTCCGATGGTACCATTTTCTTAAATTCCCTCCAGTTAAGTTCATCCCATTTTATCAATTTAATCCTCCTTCTCAAATCCTATTTTCATAAACTCTACGCTTCCCGATACGAACAAAAACCTCGACAAACTCAAAAGAGCGGAGATCAACTGCCTGAAAATCAGGAACAGATAAACTATAAGCATCGGTGCGTCCAATGATCCCATCACATTTGCCACCACAAAATACAAAATGATAACTATTATTGCAATTGCATAAAGCATAACAACCGATTCCATCAGAAGCAGCTTATTTCTTTTCCACAAATTCCAAACCGCCTTGAATGTATCCCTCACTCCGGTGGTGCGATTAAGGGCAACCGAAGCCCTGCAGCAATTGAGAAAAAAGGAGATTAGCATTAACCATATTATAATCATAATCGCCGCCCAGATATATACGACAAAATCCCCACCGCCTCCCGTTGAGAAGGAGGTGAAGATTGCGCTGAATATAAATATCGCAATTATAAAAACCGCAGATATGAAAACTGTGAATATCGCGAGTTTGAAGAAGCTGAGGAAGTAACTACCCGAATAGTAAAAGATATTAAATTGCATGTCATCTTCATCCCTTCGCGACAGATATTTACCATACACTCCTGCGATGAGAAACTGATAAGCGAGCCAGATAATACCAAGCAGCATTATAAAAAAGACCGCATATTGCCGGAATCCCCCCGGATCTGCATTAATAGTTTCAAAAAGAACGAAGAGGTAATCACCTTTCAATAACCGGTTGGGAAAATCGCTGGCGCTCCATGTTTCCATTACAAGAACATTGAGAGGAAGGAACAATGCCACAACCGTAGCGAATTTAAAACCGAACAGCCACAATATCAGGTCAATGTTAGGTCTGATAGCGGAAATTATGGTTTTGTATAGTCGTCCCAATTCCAACCTACATTCCCATGATTAAATCGAGAAAACATTCCAGATAGAAAAGCGCGCCGCTTTGAAAAACCGATTTCGCTTTACCGTTTCCACTGAATGCATAACTATTGTTTATCAGGTTTTTATCCAGTTGATTTAATCCCTCCCGATCGATTTCAATCATAATCGGGTGGGATTCGGAGGTGATTTCGAATTTATGAACATAGCCATCAGAATTAATCAACTTCGTTTCGCTCCCTTCATCGATATAATCTATCGTAACGAAAACAGGCAACCAGCCCGAACCATTATTAACGACCCGGAAGCTGGTTTTGAAATATAGGGTGTCATCCGCTTCGAAGCTTTCGACCTCTACCTTACCCAAAGCGTAATCACAGGTTCGATTCTGGCGCAAATAGAAATTGAGAAATTGCTTTAAATCGATTCCGGAAGAAATCAAATATGGTACGAATAGATGATGTAAATCATCGGAGTTCACAGCCGAATTGCTGTGAGTTTCGTAGAATGCTGATAATGCGTTATAGAAATCATCATCGCCGACAAGGTTTTTCAGAGCCCTAAAAAACAGCGATGCTTTTCCGACTACATTAAGGCGATAGCTGCGCTCATCCTCGAATTCATGTGACTGTTGCGTGACGAAACCGGCTACCGGCAATGAATAGGCGTTCAGTCGACGGGCATGAGAATGGCTGAATTTTAATCCGGCTATATCCAGCAAGGAAGTATCGCCGTAGGTTTTCTGAGCTTCGCCCGTGAGGAAATTCGATAAGCCCTCGTCCATCCATGGCTCCAGATACTGGTTGAAAGCCAGAGAGGCGTAGAAATACTGATGTAGAATTCCGCGAGTAATCAGGTGTTCTTCCAGTTGCACGGATTCCAGAGGATTATAAGTAATGTTCATAGCGACAAACATCGGAAATTCCATTGCGGTCTGCCCCGAGGGAACCTGAGCAACGGTCAAAGCCGTGTAAGGAAACACTCCGATTTTCTTTTCAGCAAAATTGATTGTCCCCTCTATCGCCCCCCTCATTCTTTCGATTTTGTGATCATAGCCGGGCAGGGTAAAAAACCTCACCGTAACATTAGAGATATCGAATTCGTTTATTTCGTATGTAGCTGCCGACCAGGCGAAATCGATTACATTTTCTCCCATGAAATTATAGCGTGATTTGCCTTCTTCCGCTGAATGATGAACCTGCCTTCCAGTTGCCGCAACCTGGTATTGTGAAGGAACGCTTATGGAAACATCATAGTCAGCAAAATCGCTATGGGGTTCGATATAGGATAAGAGCTGCTGAACCAGCCAGTCACCTTCGACATGAGGACACACTTGCGGATACCAGTAGGTAAATGACGCCCCGTTAATAAAATATCCCCAGCGAGAAACCAGCGGGGGGAGGATGGATTTGAAAACCAACTCAAAACTAATAGAGTCTTCGGGGTTAAGAGATTTCGACAGCTTGATAACGGCTATTTTACCGCCCTCTCTCAAATACCAATCCGATTCATCACCTGCCATTTTAATACTTTCAATATCGATTTTACCGAGACCGCCATCTATAATCTTCTCCCGAGAAAGTTCCGGGAGGCTTCGGAAATATGGCGACGTTGTATCCGACAATGCGTTATGGAATAACTGTAAACAGATACTATCCAGCTTCGTACCGGTCTGATTTACAAACTCGATTGTTTCGGTGGCTTCCACAAATTGCGAATCCGGTACATACTCCACATCGATAGTATACTCAGTCCGATCCGAGGAGGAAACCGAAGGGCAGAATAGAAACTGAAGTGCGATAATTACGATTAACGAAGTAAGATAAGTTCTCATCACGATGATTCGATTAATCCCCTGAGATGAGCCTTCACCGAAGAAACCAGCGCTCCCAAGTCATAACCGCCCTCAAGAACCGAAACCACTCTCCCTTTACCATACTTCTCAGCAATCCTCTTCAGTTCCTGTGTAAAACGAAAATACGCATCGTCGGATAATTTCATACTTGCCAAAGGATCGCCTCGATGAGCATCGAAACCTGCCGAAATGAGGATGAACTCCGGCTTGTAATCATCCAAACTCGGTATTATCTCCTTATCAAATGCAAGATCATAATCACTATCATCGCATCCGGGGCTCAACGGAATATTCAAGGTATATCCTTCACCCTTCCTGCTTCCCCTCTGATTATACGATCCCGATCCGGGATAATATGGATATTGATGCAAACTGATATAATATACCCGGTCTGACTCATAGAATGCATTTTGAGTTCCGTTGCCGTGATGAACATCCCAGTCCACAATCGCAACACGATTCAGTTTATATTCTTCAAGCAGGTAAACGGCTCCAAGGGCAACATTATTAAACAAACAGAATCCCATAGCATGATCTCTTTCGGCATGATGTCCCGGCGGTCTGACAGCGCAGAAACAATTACCCAATTCCCCTTCCATAATCTTATCGATAGCGGTGTGTACCGCTCCAGCCGCCAATAGCGCTACCTCAAAGGAATCTTTGGAAACAGGGGTATCCCCATCGAGATAGATAATCTCACCCCTGCCGCAGGCCGCCTTAACATTCTCGACATACTCTGCGCTATGTATTTTGGTTAGCCATCGGGGATGAATCGGTTCCGGCTTCGGGAAACTTAACTGACTGCTTATCACATCGGAATTAATTTGATCCCATAGATACGATAATCTCTCCGGGCGTTCGGGATGGGACGGTCCCGTATCGTGTTTGAGAAAATCGGAATGATAAATAAATCCGGTTCGTGGCATTTATTCTCCTCTCACTACCCCAAAAGACAATCTATCATCATTGAAATATTCTTTCGCGACTCTTATAACATCATCTTCGGTGATAAGCAGCAGCTTATCGGGGTAGGTCAACACCTCCCCCATACCCTTTCCGATTATTTCCTGAAGAAGATACAGTTCCGCTTGAGCCAAATTTTGCTGCAGGTAATCCGCATACCTCCCCCTGGCATACGCTTTTGCGTTAGCAAGCTCCTCCTCGGTGACCGGCTCATTTTTCATAACGGTAAGCTCTTCAATCAAACCGGCACGGGCGATTCTCTCATCTTTCGGATCCGTTGCGATATAACAGATAAAAGCGCCGCTCTCCATATATGAAACATTGTATCCGAATACGGTGTATGCCAAAGCCTGCTTTTCACGCAGCTCGGTATATAACCTTCCCCCCATACCAGAAGCAACATTCTGTAGGATTTTCAGAGCATAATAATCATCATGCCAGCGGGGACAGGTGATATATCCCACCACTTGCGCTGTTTGGGATTTCTCCCGGTTTACAACGGCCTCGTCGCTAACACTTTTTTCAGGGATACTCGGTTTATCCAGCTTCATTTCCATCGATGTTAATTTAACCAGCGATTCCGTAAATATATCTCTTATTACTATCCGGCTGACATCACCCACCACAGCAATGTATAGATTCTCGGCGCTCTTAAACTGGTTGTACCAATTCCTGAGATCATCTCCACTTACGTTGCTGACGCTTTTCGTGTATCCATTTCCGGGAAGCCCATAAGGAGAGTCTTCATAAGAAGCGGAATAAAACAGTTGTATCGGGTAACTCCCCATCCTGTCCTTTTGTTTCTCAATCTCAGCCAACTGCTTTTTGCGCTCTATCTCTATTTCCAGGGGGTTGAATGCAGGATTAATTATCAAGTCAGTAACAATATCTATAGCCGATTGCAGATATTTCGAAGGGATAGCGAGTTGAAATCCGAAATAATCCCTGTCCGCATACGAACTTAACCTGCCTCCGGCGCCCTCAATCAGGCTTATTACGGTTTCATTGCTATAATTATCAGATCCTTTTATCAACACAGAAGACATCAGGCTGGTTATGCCGGCATTTGATTCGGTCTCATAGCGCCTCCCCCCTTTGAAGCCGAAAACCACGGTGGCAACAGGTAGAGAATGATTTTCCTTTACAATCAATCTGCTGCCGTTTGCAAGCGTGAACTTAACCGGAGTAAAATCTTCATTATCAGTATAATCTTTACTCGCTCTGAGCCTTCCTCGCTCGGCTCCATCCCACGAGACCTCTGTATCGATGCCACGCTTAAGCATCTCCGCATAAACTTTCGGATTCTTATCAACCGATGGATAACCTTGGGGAAGGTACTCAACCATATTCGCCCTATTGATATCAAGATAGGTTTGCGCAACTTCCTTGATATTAGCAATCTCAACTCCCCGGAGTTTATCCAGGTATTCATTGATTAACGTATAGCTTCCATACTGCTCGAACATGGCCAGGCGAACTGCTTGGTTAGCAACATCCTCCAGAGCGAAAAAGAAAGCGCTCTCGATATTATTCCTTGCCTTTTGAAGCTCTGACTCGGTAATTCCATGCTCCTGAATGATGTATATCTGATTGAATATCTCCTGTTGCACCAACATTGATTCCTCGGTATCCGGACGCACCGAAATACTAAATGCGCCTGCGTCCTTCAATGCGAAGAGATCACAACTTACTGCGCTGGCAATCCCCTTTTCTTCTACCAAGACCCGATGTAACCTTGAGCTTCTCCCCTGCCCCATAACGTATGCCAGCGCCTGCAATGCATAGCTATCCTCCTCCAAAAATCCGCCGGTTTTAAATCCCATTTCCAAAATCGGTTGAGTGATGTCCATGTGATCAACCACTCGGCGCATCTCGGCTTGCTTGCCTTCTTCGGGAGAGTACTCTTTCATCCCTTCCCCCGGATTCCACGAACCGAAATGCCTGTCAATTTCCGTTAGTATCTCATTGGTATTGATATCGCCGACTATCGACAGTATGGAATTATCTGGAGTATAGGATCGCTTGTAATAATCCACAAGCTCCTCGCGAGTAAAATCCTCGATCTGTTCGGGCGTCCCCATACGCCATCTTCCCAGACGATGCTCTTCGTACATTAACTCCAGCATCTTTTCATATATCAGGGCGGTAGGATTATCAAGTTTCCTTTTTACCTCCTGAATTACCACCCTCTTCTCCCTTTCGAATTCATCCTTATCAAAAACCGAATTTATTAATGCGTCCGCCTGTATTTCCAAACCCGCCGCCGCATGTTCGGCAGGTAAAGTGATATAGTAATGAGTATGATCGTAGGAGGTCCCTGCATTGAAATAACCGCCAAGCCTTTTTACATCCCCCTTCAACTCCCCAATACCTCTCTTCTCCGTTCCCTTGAAAAACATGTGTTCCAAAAGGTGCGATATTCCAGTAAGGGAATCCGGTTCATTAAGGTAACCGATTTCCACCCAGGTATCGATTGTCACCAGCGGAGCCTTATGATCTTCTTTGATGATAACAGTTAATCCGTTGTCTAATACTTTCTTGGTAGCGGTAATCTCATGCATTCCGGAATCCGAGCAGTTTAGGGTGAAAAATAAGATCAACAATACTACGGCAACAACCGTGGTTATTACTGTCCTTCGATTTATACTAATAACTATATTAGAATTCGCCATAGTTCATAATAAATTACCGAATTTTGAGTGTCAATAGATTCGTAAATTGAGTTCGGATCCAAAGCAATCACAAGCTTTGTGCCATTGGGTGGCTGCACCAACAGCATATCTTACGCCCCGCGCGACGGGCATCCCCTCCGGAGCCGATGGTGGTTAAAGTCGCTCGGTCGGGTCGCCGTACCCGACAGAAAAGGCGTCGGGTCAGGCGACCTGGCGCTACACGAATTGTGCTATCAGGTAGCGCCCTCACCCGGCAGTGCGGTAGGTCGGGTTCCGGAATTCGGCGACAGCCGAATGTAGAAACCCGACATTATTCAAGGTGCGGTCAGGTGCCCTCACCTGACCGCTTTCATCGAATACCTGTAGCCGAAGGCTTGTCCTTCGGGGATCATCACGGGGTACTGTCGGG
>WJIR01000166.1 GCA_014730175.1 Candidatus Zixiibacteriota bacterium | reverse complement strand
GCGAATCCCGGGACATTCTGCCAGGTGTGGGCGGTCAGAGAAGCGCCCGGATCCAGCGGGATGTTATTGAATGCGAACTGCTGGTAGAAATTGCCGAGATAGATAACTCCGCCCCATACATCGGTGACGATCGGATCGGCGGTTGGATTTCCGATATATCCGGTTAAGCCGAAACGACCACCCGGTTCTACGATGACAGGATCATCATCCGGGGTCATATCGACATCACAGCAAGGCACTTCGCCTTCAACACCGGAATATCCATACCATTCGCCTTCTCCATAACTGCCGTTTCCTACCCACAGCAGGTTGTTGCAGTGCGACAGATACCAGTTACCGCCGCTGCTTCCGTAAGGTACGGTGAATTCCTGCGCTAAGTTGCCATCGAAGTCATAGGCGTATATGGTAGTTGTTCCGTTGAACGCAAATAGATGCTGTCCGTTGGTTCCGATTGCCCAGTTGGTTCCCATAAGGCCGCTAAGAGTCCTCAAGGTCACGCCTGTCTCAAAATCGATCTCAAAGATCTCGTCGTAAACTCTCTCATACAGTAAGTTGGTCTCGGGCACATACGCAAAGTTACCATGACCGCTATGAGATACGCCGGACATATACAATGTGGTAACGCCTGTCCAGGGATCGACTTCCATAATGTCAAGAGTACCGTAATGCTTGATATAGAACTTGTCGTCGTTCTCATTGTAGAACAAACCGCGATAGTAATGATCGAGATAGGTGGTTTGCACAAGTTTGCCATCTAAGTCATTGATAGCAATATCAGCCGGATTGGCGCTTCCAAGAGAATAGTAATATTCACCATCGCTGGCGATAGTTACTTTCAGTCCGTCAACAGCGTCCGGAATAGTAATTTCCAGCACAGGATCATACGGGAACACGGTGGTCGTTCCGCCGTTAGTCGGATTCGAAACCATCGGTGAATTGGAGTCGATTCCCTCGACGATATTCATATTAGCATAGCCGGGGAATTCGCCTTCCATAAACCATTCCTCAGCGCCGCCAGAGTTTCTGGCGCCGGTCACCGTGAATGGGAACATAGCCGAATCACAGATATCGTCCGGACGATCGCCGCAGTAAGCGATATAATCGTAGGTGCCCGCTGGAGCGAAATTCGGCACATTCTGCCAGGTATGAGCTGTCAAAGATTGTCCCGGATTCAGCGAAATGTTCGGGAATGAGAACTGCTGGTAGAAATTACCAAGGTAAATCACTCCGCCCCACACGTCGGTGACAATCGGATCGTCAGTCGGATTGCCGATATAGCCGGTTAAACCGAATTGACCGCCGGGATCGACGATAACAGGATCATCATCCGGTGTCATATCTACATCACAGCATGGACCGCATTCCATGCCGCTATGACCGTTCCAGTTACTGTAATCACTTGCCCAGAGCTTACTATTACTCAGGCTAAATGACCACATCTGGCTTCCCTGAGGCGCATCGAACGTTTCGACCAGGTTTCCGTCAAAATCGTAGGCAAAAGTATTGTTGCCATCCCAGGTGAACAGGTGGCACTGGTTGGTAGCGATACACCAGTTGGTTCCCCAACCACCATAATTGAACCCGGACAAAGTATTGACCGTGCTTCCGGTGGTAAGATCTATTACATAAACGGTACCTTCTACCATTTCATACATGTAATTAGTATCATATTGGTAAGCAACCTTGGACTGGTTGTCATGGAAGATATTGGAATGCACCAGTGATGATGAACCGGTTGCGGGATCAATCGTGTGTAAATCCATTCCGTAATTTTTGTGATAGAACAAACCGTCGTTAGGATTGAAGAACAGGGAACGGCTGTCAAGGTTTGTAAACACCGTTCCGATCGAATCACCAGCAAGGGTGTAAGTTACGATCACTCCATATCCCGCATTTCCGCCATTAATGGCGTACCAGTAATCACCATCGGACGCTACTTCCATGGGGGTCATGGAATTAGGGTAGCAGGTCATGGTCAGATCAAGTACGGGATTGTAAGCTGATGTGATAGGTAAATCAGCTTTAGAATTGACATTAGCAACATAACCTTCGCTTCCGATCATAGTGGTATTTGCAAACGAGACCGCAGCGAAGATTAAGACCGCGAAAACGGCAAACAAAGTTTTTCTCATAACAAGTCTCTCCTGATTATTAAATTGTTAAAGTATTGTTGGGACAACTGAAACGATAAAGGTTTTAGGAATTATGTCACCTCCTTTCACATAACAGTTAGAATTACGGATCAAATCAGGTTTTCAGGGACACTTAATCCGTTGTTAACAAATCCATGTAGTAGAAATATATATAATATTTGAAGTAGAACACTGACTATGTAGTCAAAAACAGGAGTATATAATTGTTTTCAAATTAGGGGAATTTTAGGTAATTGTCAAGTTCTATTTAAATGATTTGAGAATGGTTTTTGAATTTTACTATTGCTGAGAAGAAAAAATATATTATATTGGGGATGACAGATGGAAAAAGTCAAAAGTAGTCGAAATCGCCCTTTTGTTGGGATAAGATACACCTGTTGCAACGTCTATAGCAGAATTTATAAAAATAGACTCGGTACGGCTTATGTCGGATGGTGTCCCAAATGTGGGCGGCGAGTTGATGTAAAGATAGGTCCCGATGGGACAAACAACAGGTTTTTTATTGCGTTTTAGTAAATGAATTTAGTAGTTTGGCAGTTAGTTGCACTTGGAATTTTAGTTTTAGGTATTGGTTTAACTGGTACGTTGCTTATTCCTACGAGGAGTAAGCGAATTAAGAAAGAGGAGACCAGAATGTTAAAAAAGCTATACCTCGTACCCCTTGATGAACAGAGTAGAGGGATATCGGATTGGTTAGGAGCCAAACTGATGGGAGTTTTTCAGCTTAAGGTGAATTCCGGTTTGGTCGCGAAGATGCCTGAAGAGGCTTATAATCCTTCTCGAGACGCCTATTTTTCTTCAGTAATACTGAATAAGCTCCAGTTCCTTAAAGCTTCGGAGGATGAGTTTCTCGTGGCTATTACCGATGAGGATTTGTTTACTCCTACCACTGATTATTTATATTCCAGCTCTGATAAACTGGCGGGAGTTGCCATTGTTTCCACCCAGAGATTGAAGCCGGAATATTATGGGCTTCCCCAGAGTACTGAGGTTCTTAGAAGTAGAACCATGAAAAAAGTGGTCCATGAAATAGGCCATATCTTGGGACTCGAAAATTGCGAGGATTCCAACTGTATTATGCATTCGTCAA
This sequence comes from Candidatus Zixiibacteriota bacterium, assembly GCA_014730175.1. Classification (GTDB taxonomy): domain Bacteria; phylum Zixibacteria; class MSB-5A5; order UM-FILTER-46-8; family UM-FILTER-46-8; genus WJIR01. The sequence goes on along the minus strand of WJIR01000166.1, from coordinate 2,920 downwards.
AGGAAGTATCGGATATCGATATACAGAGCGACCGATTTTGCCAGCGATGTAAGGTTGTGTTGACTATTCCCTCCAAAGTCTCCAAGTATTAATAACCCCTTGAAGTAATCTGTAATTTATCCCGGATTATTTATTACAGCTACGGTTCTATGTAAGCCGTCAATACTATATTGCGTTCGTAAGCCAGTGATCTTCGGGCAATTACCGAGCCAACAAACCCGGATAATTCACAAAAAGCATCGATCGGTAGCCGAAGGCTTGTCCTTCGGGTGTTCAATAGAAGTATATCATTTATGGATTGGAATTGGGGATTTTAATGAAACGCCGGAAGCGCAAGGCTTCCGCTACCAGTGACTATATTTATGAATAATACAGGCTAAACGATTATAGCCGTTACGTTACTCCTCTTCAAAAACCTTATATAGATGCCCCCCATATTTATCTATCATTTTCTTAGCTTCGTGAAGTTCTATTGAGAATTTCCCCATCACCAGTGCAGCCTTAACCCATCCTTTTGCATCCTTAAGCAAAGAAACCGCCGTTTCGAAATCGCATTCGAGGATAGTCATCACTATCTTAATGGAACGAGCCGATAGTTTGTCCGAACGGTCAAGTAGATCAACCATCAGGTTCCTGTATAATTTTCCCAGTTTAATCATCACTGCGGTCGAGAGCGCTGTTAACACCATTTTCTGCGCTAAGGCGGATTTCATCCGGGTTGATCCCGCTACCACCTCGGGCCCCACTACCGGACAGATTAAAACATCGGCTCCTATCTTTATAGACTTCCTTGGATTACAGGCGATATAAACAGTGGTACAGTTTCGTTTGCGAGCATATTCCACCGCATCCTTAGCATAAGGGGTGCGATATGAGGCGCTGATGCCGATAACGGTATCCGGCGGCTTTATTTCGTGCTTGCTGAATATCTCTGGAAGCTCGTCCACCCGGTCCTCAGCCCCTTCCGACGACAGAAAAACTGTCTCCTTTCCGCCGGCGATTATTCCTTGCACCATATCGGGATCGGTTCCGAAAGTGGGGGGACATTCCGCCGCATCCAGAATCCCCAAACGGCCGGAAGTACCGGCGCCGAAGTAAAAAATCCTTCCTCCCGCCTTAAGATTGGCAACGATTAAATCCACAGCTTTAGCGATATGCGGTATCTCACCTTTAACCGCATCAGCCACTTTAGCATCCTCAGCATTGATAATCCGCAGAATCTCTGTGGTATCGCTTCTGTCTATTCCGGAAAATCGGGGATCCGAGGATTCCGTTATCAAATCTCTGATCTCGTCATATACTCGCTTTATATCTTTTTCACTCATATCCGAACCGGTTCGCTAATGAAGTTAATATAAAATTTGTATTATTATCAGCCTATTGTCCTTAGAATAGCAATAAAAAAACATCATCAGGTTTAAATTAAACTAACCCGAATAATTCATTAATAGCATAAATCGGTAGCCGAAGGCTTGTCCTTTGGTGGCTCAAGAGAATTAGAATATTTACAGACTGTAATTGAAGATTCCAAAGAAATACCGAAAGCACAAGGCTTCCGCTACCGGTGACTAAATTTAAGAACAATAAAGGCTAAGATTGTTCAAAAATTGACAATCGCTTATCTGTGAATCGGTTAGGAGAGGGGAATGTTTTCCCGGTCTCTGTATCCCATTATGATACCGTGAGTTAGAGGGGATCGAGACAGACTTCAACAAATCGATGACTAATCCGATAAATCTTTTGAGGGCGAAAACATCATAAGCTTAAATTACAAAAGGGCCCTTTAACAACAGAAGCAGGGATGCATACTCCCAACGGAAGGGAATCCGAGAGTGGTTTGAAGGGGGGCTGAAGGCAGGACACGTTCCTGCCTTTTTTTATTCCACTCGCAAATTATGGAAACAATGCTCGAATGAACTCCCGCCGCATTCTTCCGATCGTGGTGATGGATATCTCTTCCGGGCATACCGCCTGGCATTCCCCATGATTAGAGCAATCCCCGAATCCTTCGGCATCCATCTGCGATGACATCTTCCTTAAACGTATTTTCCGCTCCGGATGTCCCTGGGGCATCAATGCGTACTGGGATACTTTTGCTCCGACGAACAACGATGCAGAGGCATTGGGGCATGCAGCTACGCATGCGCCGCACCCGATACAGGCGGCGGCATCCATTGCGGTCTCCGCGACATCCCTTCCCACCGGAACCGAATTCGCCTCCGGCGCTGAACCGGTATTCACCGAAATATATCCTCCCTTTGCGATGATACGGTCGAATGCGCTTCGGTCAATAACCAAATCCTTGATAACCGGAAATGCTTTGGCTCTAAAAGGCTCAACCGTAATCGTATCGCCGTCATTGAAATTACGCATGTGCAACTGGCAGGTTGCGATCGCTTTCTTGGGACCATGAGCCACGCCGGCTATAACCTGCCCGCAGGTGCCGCAGATACCCTCGCGGCAGTCGCTGTCGAATTCAACCGGCAGTTCGCCTTTCTTGATCAGCTCTTCGTTTAACACATCAAGCATCTCCAGAAACGACATATCCGGATTAACATCTTTGGCGGTGTAAGAGATCATCTGTCCCTTTTTCTCGCCTCTCGGCTGTCGCCATATTTTAAGATGCAAGGTCATATTATCACTCATATCGATATCTCCTTATTTATAACTCCGCTGACTGACTTGAATAAATTCATATTCCAGTTCCTCCTTGTGCAGAATCGGTTCCTTATCCGCGCCGGCGTATTCCCATGCAGCCACATATTTGAAATTATCATCGTCCCGCAACGCTTCGCCCTCCTCCGATTGGTGCTCCTCACGGAAATGCCCTCCGCAAGATTCTTCCCTGTTCAAGGCATCCCTTGCCATCAGTTCAGCCAGTTCGAAATAATCGGCAAGCCTTCCGGCAAGCTCCAGGTTC
>WJIR01000165.1 GCA_014730175.1 Candidatus Zixiibacteriota bacterium | reverse complement strand
GGAGACGTTGGTAGACGGACAGCAGGAAGCGGGATACCACAGCGTGACCTGGGATGCGTCGAACTATTCCTCGGGCGTTTACTTCTACAAGCTGACCGCCGGCGATAAACAATTCGTCAAGAAGATGATGCTGGTTAAGTAGGCTTTACATGTTGGCGATCCTTCGTGGTCGCGCTGACATTATTCTTTTGTGTCGTCGGGTGGATTCACCCGACGACATGGTAAAACAGATCCCGCCTTCGGCTACGGATTTTATCATGCCGGAGAGGAATGTCCGACATTTTGACAATAGTAGAGCATACACTTGTAAGCCTCTGGCTTATTCTTGTCTACGGAATGATTAACTTTCCTTATCAAGCGCATGCTCGAAGACGTCATCAACGCAACTCAGGGGGATGAAGTTAATTCTACTACGAATTTCCCTGGGTACTTCATCGAGATCCTTCTCATTCGATTGGGGAAAGAGAATTGTTTTTATCCCCAGGCGATAGGCGGCTAAAGATTTTTCTTTCAATCCGCCAATCGGTAGAACATCACCCCTTAAGGTTATCTCGCCGGTCATGGCTAATTGTGGTTTGACCGGACGCTCAGTCAATATCGATAGCAGCGCTGTCGCGATGGTGATACCGGCAGAAGGACCGTCCTTTGGAGTAGCGCCCGCCGGAACATGTATATGAAAATCAAAGACCTCGAACATCTCCGGATCAATATCCCATACCGGCGATTTGCTTCTGATATACGATAGCGCAGCCTGCATCGATTCCTTCATTACATTGCCGATCTGACCGGTCAACGTAAGGTGCTTATTCCCCGGCATTTTGGTAGCTTCGATATAAAGTACATCCCCTCCAACCGACGTCCATGCCAGTCCCGGCACGATTCCGATGCGGGATTTATCGAGCAGGATTTCCCTCGTAAACCTCTCGGGACCCAAAAACTTGCGCACTTTCTGCGGTGAGATTTTTACGGTGTCGCTCCTACCCTCAGCTACGACTCGCGCCACCTTTCGGCAAATAGACCCTATCTCACGCTTCAGGTTTCTCAAACCCGCCTCGCGCGTATAATCATCCATCAGCTTCATTATGGCTTTGTCGCTGAGCTGGATATTATAAGCAGTCAATCCGTGGTTTTGCATCTCCTGCGGAATGAGGTATGATTTCGCTATGGCGAGTTTTTCTATATCGGTGTAACCGGATAAATACACCACTTCCATCCTGTCCTTCAGGGCGGGCGGAACCGGCTCCAATAAATTCGCGGTGCCGATAAAAAAAGCTTTAGATAAATCAAACGGAACCTCGAGATAATGATCGGAGAAACTCCAGTTTTGTTCCGGATCGAGAACCTCTAACAATGCCGATGCAGGATCTCCTCGGAAATCATTGCCGAGTTTATCCAGCTCATCCAGCATTATTACCGGATTATTCGACTTAACCTTTCGCATCGCCTGAATCAACCGCCCCGGCATGGAGCCGACATAGGTTCTGCGGTGTCCCCGGATTTCAGCCTCGTCCCGGACACCTCCCAATGACATCCGGTAGAACTTCCGGTTCATCGCCCTGGCTATGGATTTGCCAAGCGATGTTTTCCCTACCCCCGGAGGTCCCACGAAGCAAAGGATCGGGCCTTTAATATTCGGATTCAGCTTGCGAACCGCCAGATATTCTAAGATTCTCTCCTTGATTTTCTCCAGTCCGTAATGATCCTCGTCCAGAATTTGCTGAGACACCGGAATATCCAGGTTATCCTCGGTTCCCTTATTCCATGGGAGGGAAACCAGCCAATCCAGGTAATTTCGTGACACCGAATATTCTGCGGCTGCGGCGTTCATACGAGCGAATCGTTCCAGTTCCTGCTCTGCGGCTTCTCTGGCAGCATCGGTCAAGCCGGCTTCTTCCATTTTGCGGCGATATTCCTCGATTTCCGCATTTCGATCATCGGTTTCTCCCAGCTCGCGCTGGATAGCCTTCATTTGCTCGCGAAGAATAAATTCTCTCTGAGATTTGTTTATCTCGGCGGCAGCGTCATCCTTTATCTTGGCGGCGATATCCACAACCTCGATCTCCTTACGAATATGCGAAACGATTAAGCGCAAACGTTTCATTACATCGAAGGTTTCCAGAATTAGCTGCTTAGCCCCGGTATCGACCTTGAGATTGGCGGCGATGATATCAATCATACTTGAGGCGTTTTCCGCATGAGATGCTGTTTGAAGTAAATCCTCGGGAAGATAATTAACCTTTTCGGTCAATTTCTGAAGCAGTTCCTTCAAAGTGCGGATCAAGGCTTCTTCTTTTACTTCGCTCAGGTACTGAGTTTCTATAATTTCGATTTCCGCTAAAGGTGGCGGTCCGTTGTCGACCATTCTGTTAATCTTAAATCTATCCTGACCCTTAATCAAAATCCGCACACTGCCGTCAGGAAAACGCAGCATCTTTAGAACCTGAGCGGTCACGCCTACATCAAAAAACGATATTGCGTCTTCGCTTTCGGATGGTAATTCCTTACGGCACACGGCTCCAATCAAATGCCCTCGCATAATTGCATCGTCAAGCATTTGTGTGTATTCCGTTTCGGAAATTACCAGCGGAACAACCAATCCGGGAAACATCACATTATTTTTCACCGGCAAAATCTGAATCTCGCTCTTGTCCAATTCAATTTTTCCCTTGGGATCCGTTTTGATGTCGTCAAAAGCCACAGAAGCCCCCTTTTTTATATTTATGCTTGAGGATTTTTCAATTTCATTTCAAAACCATTTAGGTTTCAACCGGTCTCTTCGCCTTAAAACCTTCGGCTACGGATTAAAACTATTTATGCACTATTCGGGCGAAGAAATCGGATTTGCTCCACGATCGAATTCGCCGAATAAAGAAGTCAATTTCGTTTTGCCCTATAAATCATCCGGCACCGCCCTGTAGTCCTTAACAGTTTTCTCCAGCCATTTCTCGAATTTATCTATCTTGCTTTCTAACATAAAGTTGAGTTCAAAACAATTATCGCTGTTACTCATAGCGCGTTTGGGAGTGAATAGATAGTCCAGATCGGATTGAACGTTTTTACGATCACCTCGCAATTCCGGGCGTCCGTCCGTCGCATAATCTATCCCCCCTTCGAATTCAACCTGATATTTCCCCGGTTCGCCAATTTTTGATACGGTCATCTTAAAACCGGAGAATGCCCATTTTCTTTTTTCCATGATCATAACTCCTTTCCAATCACTGACTTAAGTGCGAATATCCTATCATTCCGCGGGTTGGGTTCACCGAAGTATCCCGGGGGATCCCGACCTTTTAAGGCTGCAATTGGATAGTAACCATAGTATATTATCGGAGTCAAGGTAATTGTTATTATTGCGAATTTACATATTCTTGGAATAAGGTTATATAGCCGGATACTCCTATCCCGAATAATTCATAAAAGCCAGAAAACCGTAGCCGATGGCTTGTCCTACGAGGATTTTAAAATGATAGACCATTTACAGCTTGGAATTGTGGATTCAGAGAAATGCGAGAAGTGCAAGGTTTATGCGCCTCTGGCGTGTTTCCGCTACCGGTTGGGAAATTTATGAATAATACTGGTTATCTCTTCGCCTGCGACCTCGAGTTAAGCATGTCCTCCTTCGTAAGAAATATCGTCGGCGCTGGAGCGCAGACCGGCGGGATTACTCAGATTCGTCGTCAGTTTCTTCCTGCTGTTCTCTTTTCCCGGTCAATTTTACCACAAAAATACTTAGCTCGTATAAAAAATAAAGCGGTATGGACAGAACCACCTGAGTGAAGATATCCGGTGGTGTAATCAATGATGACAAAACCAGGATTCCCACAACCGCATAGCTTCTGCCCTTTGCAAGTATTCGCGAATTTACGATACCGATTCTACCCAAAAAGAACGTAACAACCGGCAATTGAAACACTGCTCCAAAAGCAAGCATTAACCACATCACATAAGAGAAATACGAGCCCAATCCTATGACCGGAGCGGTATTCGGCGGTTGATTGACCATTATTAAGAACCTCAATCCATAGCGCGCCACCACAAAAAAGCAAAATGCCGCACCGGAGAGGAAGAATATCGATGAGACCGCTACCAGCGGCACCGCTACCTTTACCTCGCTTTCCAAAAGCCCCGGTACTACAAATTGCCAGATATGATAAAGCGCCACCGGCATAGCTACGAACAAACCGGCAAGAAACGCCAGTTTAATCCTGGTCATAAACGCTTCAGTTACGGCGAAAAAGTGCAGCTCGATATCCGGCGCTCCTTTTTTTAACGGATACTGAAGGAACTCGAATAATTGATCGGAAAAGAAAAATCCGGCGATAGCGAACACCAAAATTGCCGCCAGCGTTTTTAAAATCCGCATACGGAGTTCTTCCAGATGATCCAGAAAAGGCATATCTTTAGTGTTGCGAGCGCTCAATATTCGTGCCTATTCATTAATCCAACGATATCGGTTTCGCTTATCCGATTCATATTCCATCCTCGTCATCTTCACCGGTTATAATCACACTATCGTTTGGATGAATTATTGAATGTGTTGAATCGAGATAGCGAACCGTTATACCGGCCTGCTCCAACATCTCCACCGCCATGCTATCGGGATATCCCTCTTTGATCACGGTTTCTATGATACCGGCATTTATAATCATTTTAGCGCAGAGGCTGCAGGGATAAGTGGTTGAATAAAGTGTCGCGCCCCTGACCGAGACTCCGAAAGATGCCGCCTGAACGATTGCGTTTTGCTCGGCATGGATTGCCCGGCATAACTCATGACGCTCCCCCGACGGAACCTGCATGGTTTCACGCAGACACCCTATTTCCAGGCAATGAGGTAGTCCCGATGGCGCGCCATTGTATCCGGTGGTCAGGATCCGCTTTTCCTTGACGATAACCGCCCCCACGCTCCTGCGCAGGCAGGTGGAGCGCTGACTGACCAAACTCGCCACACTCATGAAATATTCATCCCAACTTGGCCGCCGCGCTTTATCTACCATCGTTCTTACTCCTCAATACTATTTCCTCGCCCGTTTCCACGCCAAGCATATCTCTGGCGCTTTTATTCTTCACCGCTATTTCCAAATGACCCGATGAGCCGTGGTACATAAACGGTTCATCGCCTTTACCGGATTGGAAAAAGCCAGTAAGATCGGTTATTGTATGTCCCCCTAATTCCAAAACCGGATTCTTAAATCCCGTTAACTCCTTTAGCCTTAGATTCGTAACCAGATTTCCGAATCGATCTACATGGATAATTTCGCCATATACGCTATGTCCTTGCATTCTCGGCTTCGGAATCTCATATTTCACTATATTGGGATATTCGGGATAAACCGACTCGTAGTCAAAACCGATAGAGATTTCCGCCGCTGCCGGCGCGAAAATGTCCCTGCCATGAAATGTTTGAGATACCGTTTGAACTTCCTGATTTAGCGGTTTGATTTCATAACTTCTATATGCGGTGTCTGCAATCAAAGGAAATATTAATCCATTATCCGGAGCTACAAGATAATATTGTTCGGTTACCGCTAACAACGGTTTCCTCGCAGAACCTACTCCGGGATCGACCACGCAGTAATGGATAGTTCCGGGTGGAAATTCGAAAACGGAGTTAAGCAGTGTGAAAGCCGCCTGCTTCATGTTGCCCGGTTCGATCGTGTGCGTAATATCAACAATCCGAGCCTCCGGATTAATCCGTAAAATCACTCCCTTGACCGCTCCCACGAAATAGTCATTATTCCCAAAATCAGTGGTAAGTGTTATGATCCCTGACGGTTTAAGCATCTTCGGTGGAGTCTATCAGATTCAAGTTGAACTCTTCCACAAATCCCCGGTTTATTCGCGTATCTATCTCAGTAATAAACAGCTCCATGGTAACAGCCACCACAGCCGAAAAAAGGTGACCGCCAAACGCGTTGAAATGGGGATCTCCAATGCAGATGTGGGAATGAAGTATCGGTTTCTGCTCGAAATAAGTAATGTTACCGTTAAGTGCAATCACTTCGTAAATATCATTAAAATTCTTATTCAGATATGTTTTTCGGTTACGGTCAAAATAACCGAGAACGCAATCTGTTACAGCGCCTATGCCGGATATCGAACCGGACTTTATCTTCATTTTTTCAGCGAAGTTCAGTATGGTGTCCACCACCTCTTCGCCCTTATCCAGACGCAAAAGATACCCGTTTTTTAACCTGAAAGATTTCATTGTTATTCCCCTCCGGAATTATTTTCAACCCATTTTATATATTCATCACTGCCGCCGATTATCGGCATAGCTATAATCTCCGGTAGATCATAGGAATGCAATTCTCCGATCCTCCTGGTGACCATTTCGAGGGCATCCTGTGAAGTCTTAATAATCAGGAGATATTCGGAATCGTTACAGACCTCTCCTTCCCAGAAATAAATCGAGTTTATGCCGGAAAGGATATTGCAGCAAGCCGCTGTCTTAGACTTTACCAAATCGGCTGCTATCGATTCTGCTTCCTCTTTAGAACCTGTCGTGCAAAAAACTACTACCGCACTCATAATACACCATTATTAATAAGATGATAAATCCCCATTTTTCTCCAAAACACTCATTACTTCATCCGTAAGATATGCTCGATAATGGATTCCGCCGGAATCGACGCCCTCCATCACCTTCCTGATATCCTGAATCTCTTCAGGGCTAACAACAAAGACCTCTCGTATCTCGTTGGTATCTATCGGTTTCAGGTCTCCGGATACGAACTCCGCAAGAAATATATGGGAAGTCCAATCCACCAGTTCCTCGCCGCTGGTAAACCGGCACTTTATCCTAAGCAAGTACTTTAAAAGTCTAACCATGCATCCGGTTTCCTCCAGCGCTTCTCGCAAACAGCCATCCTCAATACTCTCTCCAGGGCGAACTCCGCCGGAAGGAGCCCGGCACATCCCTTTGGGATACCAGTGCTTGGCATTGAAGATGAAATTTTCACCTTTCTTAATGAAAATAGTAACATCATGGGCGCGCCCGTCTTTTTGGGAATTTTTTACCATCGAAAGCTCATAATCGGGCATTTCAAACGATGTCTGCCTTAGTTCCGGCTTACCGAATTTTTCTTCTATCTCTTTGATAGCGTTATTTGAAATATATACCATTTTCGGGTTTTACAATTATTGTTTATACTGTAACAAATTATAGCGACCTCAAGATAGCCTGATAAGCTCAACTTGTCAAAAGATAATCGTGGGGGATAACTTGCACTTGCCGCTGTATTCTTCAACCTGGTTTATTCATAAAAAACATTAATCGGTAGCCATAATCCTTACCAGGAAAATGGATTATTTGCCGATTCCCTACTAAATAACCGGCTTCATTTGACGACAATCAAGATATACGATGCAATGACAATTTCTGACTTCGATTACGATTACAGGTAGATGCATCTAACTGAACATGCCCATTCGCCAAAACAGCTTGCGTGGGATTGATGATTAGCGAGGATATGATATGCCACTATTAATAGTTGACACGGATGTCGATTTCCTTAACTCAACCAAGGACTTACTAACATCCAAGGGGTATAATTCTATTCAGTCAAATGCAATTCCGCATGCTATCAAGCAGTTGGAATCTAACTCTTCCATCAACCTTATTATATGTGACACGGAACTAAAGGATCAAAATGGGAAGGATCTGCTGGATTTTCTGAATTCCAATTTCAGATTCAAGAGTATACCGGTGCTGGTGTGCTCAACCTTCCAATCTCAGGAGCAGATTGTCGGATGTTTGAAAAAGGGGGCTAAGGATGTAATGGCAAAGCCCGTAAACAGCGATTCGTTAATACAGCGTATTGAACAGATTATTAAATCCGGCAAGGGAACGGTGTTGATTGTTGATGATGAGCAGTTCATCGTCGAGATTTTAGAGACAACTTTGATGCGTGAAGGTTTTACCACCTTATCGGCTAATAACGGGCTGCAAGCTCTTAATGTGCTCGAGAAAGAGAGAGTTGATGCCATTATCTCCGATATACTGATGCCGGAAATGAACGGTATGGAATTGCTGGCGAATGTAAAGGATAAATACCCTTCGGTACCGGTTTTGATAATAACCGGATTCAGCAATAAATACAGTAAAGATAACATATTAGCCGAAGGCGCCGATGGCTATATCACCAAACCGTTCAAGAACATCGAGATCGTCAACAAAGTAAAAAGCTTGCTGTAATCGCACTTCCTTTGATCTATTCCCCTAACCCGGATTGTTCATAAATTTCCTAATCGGTAGCGGAAGCCTTGCGCTTCCGGTTCTTTTCCGGACCCCAAATTCCAGATTGTAAATTGTTTATTGTTGTAAAATCCCCAAAGGACAAGCCTTCGGCTACGAATTAATGTTTTTTATGAATTATCAGGGTTAGAAATACGTACAATTCTATCAATGAAATTAATCCGAAGGGGAGTAAATCCTCGGTAATAGTCGTTTGAAATAGGTTTTACCGTATATTTCATACGGTCCCTCGGGATATTAAATCAAGTTTCCTCAGCCAATTGCTATATTAATAGTGAATTGATGAATTTTGTTAAGGGAAATATTGATCTAAATGTGTATTTAGCGATTCTATAAAAACTTTGAAATAGCTGTCGAGTGACTTTTCTCACTTTGTTCTCTTCAAATCCGGACGCGAGACCACGAAGCAATCTTTTCGAGGTTTTGAGTTAATTTCGAGGGCGCCCGACCGCCCACCATGAACACCGTCAGGTGAAGGCTCCTTAGTCATAAGAGGGTACGCTGGAACCTTGTTTGGGGCTTATTTGTTTGCCATAAACATGGTTTTTTGTTATATTGCGCTATGAAGCAGTTGCTCAAAATATTCTTTCCGGTTTTAATTTTGTCAGTATCTGTACTCGGGCAGGGGCAGATATCTGATTATCCACAGTTAAAGCGCAGTGACCAGGGATTATTTTATCCCTCACCTGCTTCGGATTCAACCCATGCATACGATGCTATAAACTACGAATTGCATCTCGAGGTCAATCCGGATGAGGCTACATTCGCAGGCTACAATCGGGTAACCGGCAGCATCGTAGAGGAGAGTACAACCCAAATCCAATTGCATAGCCGTGAGCTGGATATAGATTCGGTTAAAATGATGGATGAGAGGCTTGATTTTGATATCGGGGATTCAACAATCCTCGTCGATTTAGGTCAGTACTTTGAACCGGGCGACACATTCCGGTTCGATATTCACTACGGCGGTGAGAGAGGAGGCGAAGATCAGCTTGGTTTCTACTTCTTCGATAGCTGTGCATACACCATGAGCGAGCCGTATGATGCCCGTTACTGGATTCCATGTTTCGATGAGCCCTGGGACAAGGTTACAATCGAAGCGCAGGTAACTGTGCCGGATACCCTTACAGCGGTTTCCAACGGTGTGCTTGCGGGTATTTATGAGAATCCTCAGCAGAATTCCATCACATACCATTGGAAAGAGGAGAATCCGATTGCGACCTATTTAATGGCGATAACGATTGGAGAATATACATTATGGATGGATTATGCCATCGATGGAAACGGCGATTCCATTCCCCTATATTATTATGTATATCCCGAGGACTCCGCTAACTCCGTTTATGATTTCGCGAATGTACCTTCCATGGTCAGTTTTTTTATCGAGAAATATACCGATTATCCTTTCGATAAATACGGAATGGTTCAAGCTTCAAACTTCCGGTATGGCGGAATGGAACATCAATCTATCAGCTCCATTCATCGTAGCTGGGTACGGGGAGATCGCGGGGTGGAGCGGGGAATAGTGCATGAATTGGCACACCAGTGGTGGGGTGATTATGTAACGTTAGCCGATTTTCGCCATATATGGTTGAATGAGGGATTCGCTACTTTCTCCAGTATCCTGTGGCAGGGGGATTTCTACGGCGAAGAGAGATTTCAGCAGGAGCTGAGCGGAATCATGAATGCCTTTTTCTATGAGAACGATAGCGTTTACACCTATCCTATCTTTGATCCGCCGTATGTTTTCGGTGCAGCCTGTTACTGGAAAGGCGCTTTTGTCCTGCGGATGCTTCAGAGCTGGTTCGGGGAGGAAGAGTTCTTCCGAATAATGAGGTTATATGCAGAAGAGTTCGCTTATGGAAACGCATCAACTGACGATTTTCAGGAGTTGTGGGAGAGGGAAACCGGTGAGGATTTGAGTCAGTTTTTCCAGCAATGGGTTTATACTGCCGGATATCCCAGGTTCAGTTTCGATTATGAAGTTAACGCCAATCACGCGGGATTCGAACTAATTATAACATCGACTCAGCATCAGCAGGGGATCGATTATGAGATGTTCCTTGATTTTGCCGTATATCACGGGGATATTGAGCAAGAGGTGAGGATTTTCGTTACTGAAAGGAACCAGCAATCCGCGGTTGACCTTCCTTTTCATCCCGACCAAATCGTATTTAATCCCAATTTGACAGCACTGGCGAGGGAGGTGGCGCCGACCGGTATCGAGGAGGAGCTCATTAAACCGGACAGAGTTGTTCTCTTTCAGAATTACCCGAATCCCTTTAACAAGCGCACAATAATCCCGTTTGCAGTGAAAGGTCCGGCTACACTGAGTATATTTGACATAAACGGTAAGTTAGTCAGGTTATTCAATCTGGAAAAAACGAATCGAGTTGTTTGGGATGGAACTAATGCTGATGGTAGAGAAGTGGCATCAGGTATTTATTTCTACCGAATGGAAACGAGTGATTATTCTACCCAGAAAAAGCTAATTCTTATCAAATAATTCTTATTCTTTACAGGGGACTGTCAGCACCGGAATCTTGCAATATCTTACGATATGTTCAGCGGTTGAGCCGACCAGTTTTTCATCTATGCCGGTTCTCCCAAGAGTTGTGATCACCAGAAGATCCATTTCGAGCTCATTTGCGGTATTGATTATTTCCCGTGATGGTTTGCCTTCGCGCAAAATCAACTTGTGTTTAACTTTGGTTGCACCTATCCTTTTAAGCTCTTCCTCCATAATCTCTTTAGCGGAAACAGCAATCTGCTTCTGGGCTTCCCGAAAATGCTGTGGACTCACTCGCAGCATGACCATTTCATCTTTGTTCATAAACTCGGATACAACATGCAGCATCGTGATTTCGGCATCGTAGGATTTTGCCAGGTCGACAGCATAACGCAAGGCTTTGAGGGATCGATCGGATAGATCGGTGGCAAACATTATTTTGTTAAACATGAGACCACTCCTTATTTTCAGCTTCAGTTGAAGAAAAAATACGGCGAATTTAATCGGGAATCAAGAGAATTGGTGAGAAAAGTATACTTATTCGGATTGTACATTGGCATATTTATATTTGCGTATCTGATTGTGAAGAATTATTATATCAGTTGAGGTAAGATATGGAAGACCTATGGGCAGAATGGCGCAGCGATTTCGTGCTTGGCAAGAAGGAGGATTACTGCGTATTTTGTAAGAAGGGGAGGCGAAAAAAGCAGCAGCAGAATTTGATTCTCTACAATGGCGGCTTTTCATTTGTTATAATTAATCTCTATCCCTATAATCCCGGTCATCTTTTGGTGGTACCCTATCGGCATTTGAAACATATCGAAAGCCTGACCGAGGAGGAACATACCGAGATGATAGAGTTAGTGGTGCTGTCGGTTAAGCTGCTGAAAAAGAAGTTCAAACCTCACGGATTAAATATCGGGATGAATATCGGCGCGGTGGCGGGCGCCGGTATAGAGTATCACCTTCATTATCATATAGTACCCCGTTTTAACGGAGATACAAATTTCTTGCCGGTTGTAGGGGAAACCAAGCTTCAATCAGTTGACTTGAATATAATATACGAAAGATTAAAGCCGGAGTTTGACCGGTACAAGAAGGAAAAGAACAGGGCAAATTCCAGATGAAGATGCCATCAAAAAAAGAGCTGTTAGAACTTCAGAGACGATATAAGACCGATAAGAAAATAGGGGAAGTATTAGGAGGGGTGGAACCGTACCTGATAGCTTACTGGAGACGGAAGAAGGGCATTCCTGCCTTTTCGGAGCCGAAATACAGCCAGTCGCAAATCACCGAGGTATGGGAGCGATTCGGCAATGATAAATTAGGCGGCGAGGCGTTGGGGATTAGCGGCAATGCATTCCGTTACTGGCGCAAGAAATACGGGATCACCGAGAAACCGGAAAGATTGAAACTGGAGCAAATGCAGCTTCCGCTTCCGGGCATCAAAGAGTTCATGGGGAAAGATACACGTCGCAGTATAATCGATAAGATTATACTAAACAAAGCAGCCGATGGTTCAGGCGAGGATCAGTTGGCGCTCAAACCGGATCGTATTTTCATAAGCAATCTTGATTCCGGCTTCCTGGAGCTCTCCAAATCGAAATCGGTCACGAAACAGAAAAATACAAACGAAATATATGCGCTGTATCCCGGCAATACCATAGATGAAGAGCATAAGGAGAAGCTGGCATCGATCTGCGAAAAGTGGAATATAACCAATCCTTCGCAAGGCGGACAGATACTGGATGCGGTAAACAATGGCTATATACTCCCGGGCGAGCTGATACTCGGCAGCGATCCGGCGGTTATAAGCGCGGGGGCGGTCGGCGCTTTGGGATTGCGCGTGGACGGGATGGATTTGATCGATTCCATCGGCAATGATCAGGTGAACATTCCGAAATTCAACGTATCCAGAATAGTCCTCATGGATACACCGTTAAAAGGATGCCAACCGCTCGATATCGTTTTGTTCCTCAAAGGCAAAACCAAAATGAAAGATTTCAGTTCGCAAAGTATCGAATTTGGCGGCGATACAGTTGAGAATCTATCGCTTGATAAGCGGTTCGTGCTATGTTACCTCGCCCGGTTATTTGACTGTGTTTCGGTTTGTATGGAGTGCGATAAGAAGACAGCTAAGATGATTAGAAGAAAAGCTGTAATGAAATTTAATACCATAAAATCTGATGTCGGTAGTGTGTATTCATATTCAATGAGCCAGTCTGTTCTGGAGATCGATCCGTTGTTGGGGATACAGCAGAATGGTAAGATATCAATCGAATCAATCAATGAAAATGAAGGCGAAAAGCTGGACACCATTATAATCGGGTATTATTCCGGCGGGATGTATAATGATATTCTGGATGTCGACAATATCCTGAAAAAGCAAAACCTCCCCCCCAGGGTCCGTGTCCTGATCCGTCCCGCAACCAAGGATGTACTGCTTCGTCTGGAAGAGGAAGGGATATTCAGGAAACTGGTGGTGGCAGGGTGCTCCTTTTTACCACCGGCGCCCGATTTTACCGATTTTGTTGTTCCGCAAATAGATAGTAACATGGGGAGAGTGATGGTGACGGATCCCTCGGCTTTGACCATATTCCCCGATGATTATCCGTATCCGGTTTACCTTGCCAATCATCAGGTCGCAGCCGCAACCGCACTCAGCGGCTGCATAAAAGCCCCCCGGTTATAGCTAATCAATAATCTGAATTTACCCGTAGCGATAGATTGCATGCGGTTAAGATTTAATAAACTTAGCCCGGATAATTCATTAAAAGCCAGTAATCCGTAGCCGAAGGGCGAGCCTTCGGCTACCGGCTCGTAGTTTAATAAATATCCCGTGTTATTTCTTTCTGGTTTTATTGCGGGGCGTAACATGTATATTCTTAGTGGCGAAAGTATTGTTATCCAAATATACGTGCGTCCATATCGCCTTACCACGACCACTTGATCTGAATTTAATCCAGTACCAGCCGCCGTCCTTGTTACACATCAAATTATAAGTATGCGGTAAAGAACCACTTACAAGATCCGAGGCGATTATGGTTTTTTTATCGCCGGAGTACAATGATATCATATCGCGAGGTGTGTATTGGCAATTTGCATAGATTACGTTCCCCCTGACGCCCACCCAGGCAAGAGCGATAGCGCTATGAAAAATCGCCAAACAGATTATAATCCCCGGCAGCAACTTGAATATTCTTGAATACATGTTTACCTCCACAGAATT
>WJIR01000164.1 GCA_014730175.1 Candidatus Zixiibacteriota bacterium | reverse complement strand
TTGAACAGATGTAGGTCGGGTTCCGAACGAACATAGTGAGTGAGAAACCCGACGATTCATTAATCTTATAGTCCTACAGGTGTCGGGTTTCTCCGCTTCGCTCCAGCCTGCCCCGATTTATCGGGGGAACCCGACCTACTGATCTGCCGATTCTCGAACTTTTTAGGCAGTACTGGTGCGGCGACCTGACGCCACGTGTGAAATAAAATCGGCTCTTAATTCAGCGCGGCATTCAAAAAAGAATGCCGCGCAAATGTGTAATGCCCAATAAATATCAACGAACGGTTATCTCAACAGAGTCATCTTCTTAACAGCTCGATATTGATCAGTCCGCAGCTTGTATAAATATACCCCGCTGGAATAATTCGAGGCATCCCAGGTAATGGTGTGGTTTCCTGCATTTAACTGCTTGTCCACCAGCGAAACGACTCTCTGACCAAGGAGATTATATATCTCCAACTCTACATGTCCCGCTTGAGCTAGATCAAAATTGATGTTGGTCCGAGCATTGAACGGATTCGGATAACTCGCGTAAAGTTCTGTCTTCAGCGGTAAGTCAGCGCCAGCCTGATCGAACCAGCCCGACAATGTCCAGGCATCAGCATCGCCGCCAACCGAAGGCGTTACGGTGAATTCAAATGACGCTGTGTCAATCTGCACCGACGGATACTGCCCTGCTATGGCAATATACTCATAGTCACCTATAGGAGCGAAGTCAGGCACTTCCTGTAATACATCGCTAACAGACGCTATCTCGCCTGCCGTCAATGGAATGTTATTGAATTGTTGAATAGGTCCTATAATATCCCCATCTGGAGTATCCAACATAATCCACACGTCACCCCTGAATTGGTACTCCGTGTTGTTAGTCAGGATGCCGGTAAACGTAAAAGAACCACCCGCCGGAACCTCGACCGGAGCGTTATCAGGAACCATGTACACGGATACATAAGGTGCGGATTCAACCACGTTCATAACTATCGGAATGGTGAACTCATTTATATCCGGGTCGTTGTTGGTCAGGATCGCATTCGCAAAGAATTCATCCGGCTCCAAACCGTTGGCATCGAAAGTGAAGTTGACTTCTTCGTATTCACCTGCGGGTATTATACCGGTGAAATTATCGATACTTAACCAGAGCGGATCACGGGTTAAACAGATCGCCAGATTATTATGCATATAGTAGGTATTGAATGCCACCTGTAAACCATCGTCACCCACATTGTTCTCGATACCGATAGTGGCGGAATTCATGGTACCGGTCATGGTTTTATAGTAGTAATAGATTCTACCGTCCTGATGCAGGTGAACCTGGAAATACAGGGAACCTCCGCCGGAGTAGTAACCCCAGTTTGTGTACTGAATTATAAACCGCCGATTTGGTTCATCGTAGTAATAATAGTTGCTTCCGCTGCGTTGATGGAGGTCATCCCAGAATGGAGCAATAAGATCGTTAGGAGTGGCGAGAGATGGAATCGGATCATTTACATAATCAGTCCCATCGAAGCCGAACGTCAGGTAACCGTTGGTTGATACCCGAACCGTGGTCTGGGGATTCCCGTAAAAATCGAATTCCCAGGGCAGACTCAATTGAACTGCCTCATCATCTCCGGAAAGCCCGCTGTTCTGCCCTATTTCCGAGATTTCAACCCATTCGAAAACCGGACCATTCGGTTCATCACTGTCTATCCACCGGTAGCCGTAACTATCGGGACCCCCGGTTCCTCTTCCAACCGGGTCGCCCTCGCGCATATCTATCGCTCCTTTGGATGTCGGCGCAGTTCCGTAATTTGCCTGAGCTTTCTTCTTACCATTCTTTACTTGAATGTCGGGATTGGTTATATCGAGAAAATAGGAAAGATCGCTTTGCCCGTCATTTCTTATCATAAGAGTTGCGGTGCTGGTTTCATCGGGCGCTACCGTTGCCGCAAGCGCTTCCTCGGAGAGATAAATATCCGGGGGATACAGACATTCGGCATAAAGCGTCATCTCCGCAACCGGCTGGTCAGGATCATTGCTGAGTACGCTTAAGGTCGCTGAATAATCACCCGGTTCTTCGGAAAAGAATGCTACATCAATAAGCAGTTCTTCGCCCGTATTTAGATCGTATGGAGGTTCGCAGCCGGTTGAGAAACCTTCTCCCACCAGTGATACTCCATTTATCCAGAGGAGATCGAAACCATGATTCTGAATGCTTATCTGCTGGATATCTTCATATCCGGTGTATTCTATCCCGAAATCGACCTCATCCCCGGGATACCAAATATTCGGTTCCTCAATACCGAGAAGAAAATCAATATAGCGCCCCATCAAACTCGCTTTGGTGCTGGAACCTTCACCATTGACATAAGGTCCCAATATCGTAGATGCACATATAGTACGGTAGGTTCCGCCATCATGATAAACGGCGCGTCCTTTACCATCCTGGGATTTGAGATATAGAACACCCTCGGCGCCATTGAGTTCATCGACACCCCAGTCGGGATCGGAACCGTAAGGGAAGTCGAAAATATTCGGGGCGCTGAAAGTGCCATCCACTCCGATTACCTGTCTTATTCCGTAATCTACGCCCGGATGGAGATATTCACAGCCGAAATAATCGAAAAACATATAGCTAAAATGGTCCTGCCCCACATTGGAACCTTCCATAAATACCGCCCCGCCTTGATCCATGTAATTTATAAGCTTTTGCTGGTCAGAGGAGCCAACTGCTCCCGGTGGAATGATGCCTCAGTCCACGCAGTAAACGCCCAGTTCGACAAATACTATGTCATACTGGGAAAGGTCTGACGGCAGGGTGGATACCGGATTATATGAATATCCTGCATCTAAAATAGCATTTTGAATGCCTTGTTCGCAACCGACCAGACTACCGGACTCGGGGTCGATGTAATGAGAATAATTGTCATTGTCCCAAACCAATAACTGTTGAGCGTTTGCATTTACGAAAGAAAACGCTAAAATCAGTGAGAGGACAACAATCCCTCTTTGAGCCTGTTTCATATCATTTCTCCGATTAAGGGTTTTGTTAAATAAATATAATTATCAAAATGGACACTGATAAAGTTGAATTCGGGGAAATTGTCATCTCCCTCCGAAGTCGGATTTCCGACAAAGTCATTGAGACGATTAATTGTGTTTTTAGTTATGTTCAATGTTTACCGGATTAAGTGAGGAAATAATCTATTTAGGTAAAATATAAAATATATTCCGCAATAGTCAAGTATAAGAAATTCGAAAAACAACCTATTTATCCTGATAGTCCATCGCATTTCCTGCTGATCCCAATACGGATTGCAACAATATCCCTATACT
>WJIR01000163.1 GCA_014730175.1 Candidatus Zixiibacteriota bacterium | reverse complement strand
ACGTTAAGATGCGGGAAAAGATTGTAATGCTGAAAAACCATGCCGGTTTCGCTACGGATTTTAGCGATATTTTTCCGACTCCTGCTCAGATGGATGCCGTCGATTTCAACTTCGCCTGAATCGGGAATCTCCAAACCATTGAGACATCGGATAAATGTGCTTTTTCCGGAACCCGACGGTCCAATTAAAACCGCTACCTCGCCTTTGGAAATACTCAAAGAAACGCCGTCTAAAACCAGCAATTTACCGAAGCTTTTGCGTACATCTCTGGCAACGATCATCAGCGGTTTACCCCGTATCCTTTTAATTGATATTTCTTCTCGATGAATGAAACCAGGCGCGAAAGGCTCAATGTCATGGCGAGATATATCAATCCCACGATAAACCAGGTTTCAAAATCCACAAAAAACTGTGAGTAATATTCCCTTCCGGCTCGGGTCAGCTCCCTCAGCCCGATAATTGACACGAGAGACGAGTCCTTCAGAATGGCGATAAACTCGTTTGCCACCGGAGGTACGATCATCCTGTTAGCCTGCGGAAGAATCACGTAGCGCATCGCCTGCCCGCGGCGCATACCGAGTGATAATGCGGATTCCAGTTGAGCGCGGGGGACAGCGCCGATTCCGGCGCGGATAATCTCCGCCAGATAGGCGGAATAACATATTGAAATCGCCAGAACCCCGGCGTAAAACCGTTCCAAATTTAAAAATCTTCCCAATCCGAAATAGATAAAGAATATCTGAACCAGAAGCGGGATTCCCCGGATAACATCTGTATAGATCTTAAAAAACGTGTTGAGAACTCTATAGCGTGAAACTCTTCCTACCGCAACTACCAAACCTAAAAGCGCAGCCAGAATGAAGGCTACCACCGTAATTTCGATAGTCATCGGAACCGCGGGAAGCAGGAACTTGAATATTTTCCAAAAATTACTCAGTATCTCTGACATATCGCCCCATTTCAATTAGCTTCATTTGTTACTTGAACCATTTATCCTTCAACTGCCTTAATTCACCTGAGATTTCCAGAGTCGACAATATGCTGTTTATTTCATTTAAAAGCCGTTTGTCGGCAGGGCGTACCGCTATTCCGTATCTCTCGCTCGTTAACGATTCCCCCACGATTTTGATACCGCCTTTGGTTTTGATAATTTTCTGTGTGGTTGGCTTATCGTTGATAACTGCATCCACTTTTCCGTTCGCCAAATCGATGAATGCCGCCCCGATATTCTCGAACGAGATCACCTCGGCATCATCTATTCGTTTGGCGACAATCTCGCCGGTGGTTCCCAATTGCACCCCTATACGCTTACCCGTTAGGTCATCTTTACTCTTGATTTTCCAGTTATCTGCCCTTACCGCAATCGATTGACTTGCCCAATAATAAGGATTGGAGAATGTTACTCGCTGTGCTCGCTGCGGAGTGATAGTCATTGCCGAGATTATTACATCATATTTGTGTTCCAACAATCCCGGAATTATGCCATCGAATGGAGTAACGATAAACTCCGGCTCAATACCCATCTCACTACATATTTTCGTTATCAAATCGATATCGAATCCGATTAGATTCTTGGAATCGATATCCTTGGTCTCAAAAGGCGGATAGGTGGCATCCGTACCCACTCTCAATACCCCCTCGCTTATCACTTTTTCATAAGTAGAAACCTTGGCTCCACCAGAACAGGAACTGAGAACAATCATAATCAGCACAGCGAATCCTATCGGGATCGCCGCGTGTTTGACTTGTTGCATATATCTCACCTCGCATGGACGGTTAATCTGATTTTCTATTGCCTATATTATCGCATTTCCAAAAGAGGATCGAATCAGAGAGGATAAAACCTCTGACTACCTTCGGTTTTGTCAACAAACATCTACTGGAGATAGCCAAGCTCCTTGAGTCTCTTGATGGTTTCCGGGTCAAGCGCGCCTTGCTCCAATTGCGTTTCCTCCTTCATCCCTTTTAGAATATCAGCATGCATCTGTTTAATGCTGTCGATTTCAGCTTGATATTGTTCGGTTTCATAAAGATTGTGTTTTTCCAGCGAGTCTCTGCGCAGATCAAAGAAATTATGTTCGGGAAAAACCGCTCGGGGATCCACAGGTTTAAAACCGATACTCTGCATGCGCAACCGTTGATAATCATCAGCCGTTTGGAACCACTTGTAATCGAATGTCCGACATCCCGCTATGCGAAAATCACGTCGATCACCTTGCAGGATAACACATTCGTTGTGATAATCGGGATCGAACATATCTCTGCCATCCCAACCGGCTGGTCTCGGAATATCTACCAGATTGAGCAGAGTCGGAGCATAATCGATTTGATTCACAAGCTCATGTCGCTTTTCACCAGCGTTTTCCTGCCCCGGCAACTTAATAATTAGCGGTATTATGATCTGTTCTTCGAATAATGATGTACCGTGCGCCCATCCGTAATGCTCAAACATTTCCTGACCATGGTCTGATGTAAATATAATCAAGCTGGAATCATAGAGATCATTTTTCTTGAGATATTCGATCAACCGCCCCAGATGACGATCGGTAAAAATGATTTCACCTTTGTATAGCGACCGATAGAGTTCATACATATCCCCGCTGGGATCCTGAGCCGGATTACCGCTCTGCCCATTGTAAGGATGATGGTAGTAATCGGCATGGGGATCCATATAATGCAGATACATAAAAAACTTCCTGTCACCATTCTCCTCCATCCAGTCAATTGCCCAGTTGGTGGCGCGGTCTGCGTCACAATATGCCAGGGCGCCCTTTTTCAGCCAGGGGAATATGGTGGTCAATATATAATCAAGTCCCGCATGGAATGCCAGCTTGGGAGCGTCAGGATCGCCCGGCGCAGGTTGAATACCTTTCAGCAGCTTAAACTCATTGAAACCATGATCGAATCCGGTTAACCGCTGAATTACCGGATTGGTGCTGATACCCACTGAGTAGTAACCGGCATCGCTCATCTGAGCCGGTAATAATGTCATATCAGGCTGAATATGAGTGAACTGACCGGTGACACCGTGGCTTCTGGGAAGCAATGAGGTGAATATGGATGCGATCGCCGGCTTTGTCCAATTGCTGTTGGCGATAGTATTCATAAAAAGTATGCCGTCATCCGCCAGAGCTTGCATATTCGGCGTTTCTATATCATATCCGTATGGAGATGTCCAATCCCCCCTGAGCGCATCGACTAAAATGAAGATAACATTCGGCTTATCCGCCACTTTTGAAGCCATAGCAGGATCATAAGGTTTAAAGGAACGAGTATCCTCAGGCGACAGAAAAGCGATGACCAATGCGATTACGAATGCGATAGCATAACCGCCGATAAAAACAGTAAGCGGTTTCCGGAAAATCCTATCGGTGATTCCATAAAAGAAATTAAACAGGAAGAAAAGCGCCCAGAAAACTATGATGAAAATTATTGATAGCTGTATTCCTCCCTCTCCCGTTTCAAAGGAAATACTCAGCCACTCTTGAATCCGGCTATTCAACCAGTATAAGCCAAAATAGGTTGCCATGCCGGCGGCGCTTATGGCGAAAACCGTCCTTCGCTTTAAACTACCGGAGAAGAAAAAAAGCAGGGCAATAATTAATGCGCCTAATGCGATACCGGCAAAAATACCCAGGAATGCGCGATGCCCCAATGCTATCGCCGGAAGAGTCAATCTCCAGTAGTCAGTTATGACCGTTTTTACTATCGCCTCTATCACTCCCATAAAACCGGCACCGATTATGGAGCCTATTATAGTATAAAGAAATATATGTAAACGAAATCGTTCTTTCCAATTCATTGAAAACTCCAGTTATAATCGATCAAGTATCTCGGTGAACATGATATCCATCGCTTTAATTGCTGTCAACATTAAAATCCCGATATGCTCTGTGCCATAAATTCATGATATTCATGCGTTATTTCGAAACCTAAATTACGGTAGCAGTTGATAGCTGAACTGTTATCGCATTTAACATTCAATCCGATATATTCCACCGATTTCATCAGTTCTTTGCAAAGATGCGCCGTTACTTTCGTTCCCAAACCTTTTCCCCGCCATTTCGGATGTGTGGTAATATTCCCCAGCGCCGCAACATTGTAGCGAGGTGAATATACGTGAACACCCGCAACGCTTATTAGCCGGTGATTATTCCATATCCCGTAATAATGACCTGTTTGCAGCATATGCGATTCGAACCAATGCCCGGGATAGCTCAGCTCATACAACTGCATTATCTCATCAATGTCCTCCAAAGTCAGCCTTTCTACCGGCGAAGTGTCTTCCTTTTCAATAATACCTGTCTTTAGCAGACCCATTTTAAAGTGTTTACCGTGGGATTCGAGCTTGAAGAAGTTACGCATCGTATTATCCAATCCACCGGTAAGATGACCGTACAGCTTTTTAGGAAGGTGTCCGGCGATTGTTTCCAGCAGCAATTCCATTTCCGTGGATTTTGGAGATGTAAGCGCCAAGAAAGTTGGAAGTGTTAATCCGGTATAAAGCAGCGCAATAGCCTTTATCTCATCATTTTCCATGGCAGCAAACCATGTTGTATGTTTGCAGAAAGGGCTATCGAGATCTCCCAATCCATAAAGATGGAGATAATAATCCTTTTTTAGATAATGCTCAATTTTCCGCAGGTCTGTTATAGTCTGGATCCGCATAATAAAATTGCGTAAAGTCAAATCGAATTGTCTATTTAAAAACGCTTGCCAAAAGTCAATATAAGTTATTGCTCCCATACAAACATAGCTTAATAATAATAAACTTGGATTAAGCTGGCTGAGCGGCGGGTTGCTGGGCGGTGTGCCTCCGCTCCACAGGTGGAGGATATTATTCTTGACCGAGCGGTAACTTACTGTTAAGATAGGTTGATATTAATATCGTTGTTTGACCGAAAAAAGAAATTGAGTAAAGGATATGACAAATCATGAGCGGAAAAGGTGATTATGATATTGCGGTGATCGCGGGGGATGGTATCGGACCGGAAGTGGTCCAGGAAGGGCTGAAAATATTACAGGTTGCATCGGAAATTACCGGATTCAATTACGATATAAAGGAGTACCCGTTCGGTTCGGAACATTACCTTGCAACCAACGAACTACTGCCGGATGAGGCTTTCGAAGAAATTAAAGGGATGGATGCGGTTTATCTGGGCGCAATCGGTGATCCCCGCTGTGAACCGGGGCTTGTTGAACATGGGATCATTTCCAAAATCAGGTTCGGATTCGACCTTTATATAAACCTCCGTCCTATCAAAGCCTACGCCGATAACCTGGTGCCTCTTAAGGGCAAAACAGCCGATGATATCGATTTTATTGTTGTACGTGAGAATACCGAAGACCTCTATACCAATTTAGGCGGTATATTTAAAAGGGGAACGGAGCATGAAGTTGCCATGGCGCAGATGATATTTACGCGCCATGGGGTGGAGAGGGCTATCCGGTATGCCTTCGAACTGGCGAAAAAAAGGAATAAAGGCAAGAGGGTTACATTAGTCGATAAAGCCAACGCGATCCGTTCCATGGATATCTGGACTCGCGTGTTTCAGGAGGTGGGTGAGGAGTATCCCGATATAGAAAAAGATCACGCTTACGTGGATGCCTGCTGTATGTGGATGATCAAGGACCCGGAGTTTTTCGATGTGATCGTCACCAATAACATATTCGGCGACATAGTTACCGACCTTGGCGCTATGCTGCAAGGCGGGATGGGGGTAGCCGCATCCGGTAATCTCCATCCGGGTAAAGTATCGATGTTCGAACCTATCCACGGATCTGCACCCAAATACAAGGGACAGAATAAAGCCAATCCGATTGCAGCTATGGTTGCGGTCGCTATGATGCTGGACTATCTCGGGGAAACAAAAGCCGCTAATCTCATCGAAAGCTCCGTCCAACAATCGCTGCAAAACGGGCAAATACCCGATCTATCGGCATCCAGCGGCATGTCAACCAATCAGATCGGTGATATCATATCCGATGCTATTGTGCAAATGAAATAAGGCAGCCAAGTTCTCCGCTTTCCTGGATATAATGTAGTCAAGCCTTATGACTTTGACGCCTTCGATTATGAACCAATAATCTGTATGAATTACCATGGCTTAGCCCATATTATTCATAAATTTCCTGATCGGTAGCGGAAGCCTTGCGCTTCCGGCTCTTTTCCGGACCCCGAATTAAAGACTGTAAATTGTTTCTGGTGTAAAATCCCCGAATGACAAGTCTTCGGCTACGGTTTACTGGCTTTTAGAATTATACCGGTTAGCCCTCTGCAGCGGCATAATCATCGGTGGATACGAAAATCCTCTCCATAGATAGGCAATTACCGTTTCGGTGATCTGTCTCAACAATAACCGCTGCAAATCGGACATCTTTTGTAGCTACTTTAAAGCGGGCTGGAGTTCCGGTAATAAAACGATGCAGGGCAGCCGGATACTCCATTCCGATTACCGAATGATACGGGCCTGTCATGCCTACGTCGGTTATATAACCGGTTTTGTTGGGAAAAATTCTTTCGTCAGCCGATTGAACATGGGTATGAGTGCCGATTATCGCAGCTACTCTGCCATCCAGATAATACGCCAACGTCTGCTTTTCCGAGGTTGCTTCGGCATGAAAATCCACGATTACCACGTTTGTTTTCCTGCGTAATTCCGGCACTTCCTTATCCGCGGTGCGAAACGGGCAGTCTATCGGAGTCATAAATGTTCTGCCCTGGAGATTCAAAACCCCCACTTTTCGCCCATGTTTATCGTTAAATACGCCGGCGCCATTGCCTTGTACGGATTCAGGATAGTTGGCGGGACGAAGTATCTTATCGCATTTTTCGAAAACTACTCCGATCTCTTTCCGATCCCAGAAATGATTTCCCCCGGTGATAACATCGACCCCATAGGATAACAGAGCATCGACAATATCGATATTGATACCGAATCCACCCGCGCAATTTTCGCCATTGGCAATAACAAAATCTATATCCTGCTGACCGATTATCTCCGGAAGGATAGCCTTAACCGCAAGCCTCCCGGGTTTGCCTATAATATCTCCTATGAATAAAATCCTCAAAACCGTATCCTTTAACGGGCGTAATCCACTGACCTGGTCTCGCGAATAACCGTGACCTTTATCTGTCCCGGATATTCCAATTCAGCCTGAATTTTCTGGGCGATCTGAGAAGCAAGCTGTTCAGCCAGCGCATCATTTACATCACCGGCTTCAACCATCACCCGCACCTCTCTGCCGGCCTGGATAGCATAAGCTTTTTCCACACCTTTGAATGAATCCGCCAATTCCTCTAATTTCTCCAATCTCTTAATATATCCCTCCAGTGTCTCCCGCCGCGCTCCCGGTCTGGCGCCCGAAATTGCGTCCGCGGCTTGCACCAATACCGAATATGGGGTTTCCTGAATGACATCCTCGTGATGAGATTCAATAGCGTTTTTAATAACCGGATTTTCGTTGTATTTGGATATAATTTTGACGCCGATCTGGGTGTGAGTGCCCTCAGTATCACGATCCACAGCCTTCCCGATATCGTGCAGAAGTCCCGCTCGACGGGCTAAAACCGGATCCAGGCTTAACTCCGAAGCCATGATTCCACACAAAAACGAAACTTCCTTGGCATGCTGCAATACATTTTGCCCATAGCTTGTTCTAAAATTGAGTTTTCCTAATAATCTGACCACATCACTATGTAATCCATGAACGCCACAATCAAAGCATGCCTGTTCACCCAACTCGCGAATTATAATCTCCATCTCTTTATCGCATTTTTGAACGACTTCTTCGATACGCGCCGGATGTATTCTGCCGTCGGTAACCAGCCTTTCCAGCGCCATACGTGCAACTTCTCGCCTGATCGGATCATATCCGGATAAAATTACAGCTTCAGGGGTATCATCAACAATAACATCAACTCCGGTGGCTATTTCAAAGGACCGAATATTCCTGCCCTCCCGCCCTATTATTCTGCCCTTCATCTCATCGGAAGGGAGATTAACTACCGAAACCGTGGATTCGGTGGCATGATCTGCGGCGCAGCGCTGAATAGCCTGAATAATGATATTCCGTGCTTCCTTCTCAGCATTCCTCTCGGCTTCTTCCCGGATATCTTTTATCAGTTGCGCCGCTTTCTGCCGAGCTTCGCTTTCCAAATTCGATAAAAGAAGCTGTTTGGCTTCTTCGGCAGACATTCCGGCTACTCTTTCGAGTTGTTTATTCTGCTCGGATAAAGCTTTGTCCAGTTCTGCATCCCGAGCCGCAAGAGCTTTCTCTCTCGCAACTATCGTTTTTTCGCGATTCTTGACATCGCGTTCTTTCTTATTTAAAACATCAACTTTGCGATCTAAATTCTCCTCTCTTTCGGATAAATGCTTCTCCATACGCGAGAATTCAGCCTTTTTATTCTGCATCTCGCGCTCGAAGTCGGATTTGGCTTTATATAGCTCGTCCTTAGCCTCGAGAATGGTCTCCTTTTTCAACATCTGAGCTTCCTTCTCGGCATCATCGATTATCCGATGCGCCTGATGCTCAGACTCTTTTATCTTGCGGTTACCGATCCTTTTGACTATCAGCCATCCTGCGACTAAGCCGATAATCAAGCCGGCAACTCCAAGCGATATTGAATATATCTCAGGCATCTATAAGATCCTCCAAATCAATCTAATAGAAACCTCGGGGTATTCTAATGCGGTAACAATAAAAGGGGGGAATTCTAAGGAATCAGAAGTTTCTTAATGCACTATTCCGGATTAAGGCTATGATCCAAAGCGCTGCAGAGCTTCTCGATACGATGCTCCACCTCCGAAGATTTCCTCTCCGATTGAAATCTTTCCGAGAAAAGCTCATCTGCAATATTTAAAGCAGCAAGCACCGCTACTCTACTATGGGATTTATTCGCTAATCCTTCCGAAACAATACGCATTCTCTTATCAACATATTGTACTACCTGGTTGATATACTCGGAGTCAGCATCTCCCTTAATAGTATAATCTTCACCAAATATATTAACTTTAACTGAACGCTTCTTATTTTCCACAAAACCCTTTTAGAATACGAGTCTATATAAAAAAATACCTCAAGATTCTATGATTGAGAGTTTATCAACTATAGCTTCTATTTTCGCTTTTGCTAAAGATTCCCTTTCAAGAAATTTTTTTGTTTCACGCTCTTTTTCGGTTTGACTATTTTTAAGATCTATATTTAAAATTCGATTCTTCTCTCTTTCAGCTTCCAATTGTTCGTTTAATGTCCTCACTTGAGCCCGCAGTTCATTCCTTTCGGTTCTCAATTCACTGACAACATCAACTATTGCCTTTACCTTTTCCTCTAATTTATTTAAATTCTCGGAATCCATTTAGCATCTTGTTAGCTGACTTCTAACGAATTTTAAATCATTTACTCGCGAAGGTCAAGTTTATATTTTGATTTGAGCCGATTTAAAATAGAATTAATCGCATTATCAATTTCATCATCGGTTAGAGTCCGCTCCGGATGACGAAACCTCAACGATAGTGCAATACTCTTCTTATTTTCGGGAACCTGTTTACCGCTATAAATATCAAACAGGCGAATATCCTCCAGGTACTTCTCATCTAAAGAGTTAACGAACCCCATCAGCTCCCCGACCTTAAGAGAATCATCCACCACCAATGCTAAATCCCTATCCGATGGAGGAAATTTTGGAGGTTCTTCGAACCGGATATATTCTCTTTTACCTAATAACTTAGGAACATCAATAAAAAAAAGCCAGGTGGGCTGCTTGATCTCAAAAACATCCAGGGTCTTAGAAGAGCCTTTCCCTAATTTACCGATCAACTCATCATCGGAAGTGATTGCCAGACTCCATTCCGAATCCAGAAATGCGTCTCCATCAAGCGCGGAAAACCGGTAGTTACTGTATCCAATATGTATGAAAAAATCCTCAATCAACCCCCGTATATCGTAAAAATCGACAGCTCTGGTCGGGTTACCCCAGCCTTGTTTGAAAGCGTTACCGGTCCAGGCTCCCGCAAGCTGTAATGACTGCGCCGGAAGTTTTCCCTTTCCAGCTGATTCAAAAATAGTGTCTACCTCAAAAATTTTGATATCCTCGACATTCCTGTTAAGATTATACGCTACTCTATCCAGTAAGCTCCCGAATAGATGCGGACGTAAAATCGCTGTGTCCTCCGACAGAGGATTACTAATCTGTACCGGCTTGTAATCGTATTCAAGTTTTTGCAGCTTTTTCGGATTGTACAATACCCAGTTGACAACTTCATCAAAACCGCGTACAGTGAAAAATTCCCTTGCCGATTTCGCGAATCTTATATTCGCCGGTATCTCCACATCCATATTGCCGGACAATACTTCGGATTCAGGTATATTATCAAATCCATATATTCGCGAGACCTCCTCGATTAAATCTGCCGGAACATTCAAATCAGGCCTGAATGAAGGTATCTCAGCGTTCAAAGAATTCTCCGCGGTTTTGGTGCATAGCAAATCAAGTGATTCCAAAATCGACTGAATCTCGGACAGAGATAATTCCGTACCGAGCAGCCTGTTGGTTTCCTCAACCGTCAAGGGAATGGAAATCCTTCGATATTCGTTCGGATAACAATCCGCGATACCGGTAGCTATTTCTCCACCGGCTAACTCCCGTATCAACCGGGCAGCCGCGTCCAATGGTACAGTTATATTCTCCAGGTCAGCGCCTCGCTCGAACCTTTGGGACGACTCGGTGGAGAGTTTTACAGCTTTTGCGGTTCTCCGTATTCTCACCGGATTGAAATAAGCCGATTCCAACAAAATATCTCTGGTATCCTGCGTAACTTCGGAATTTAATCCCCCCATTATCCCGCCCAAAGCAACAGCTTTTCCACCATCAGTAATCAGTACACTGTCTTCAGGCAGCTTTCTTTCAAGACCATCTAACGTAACGAACTTTTCATTTTTATCCGCGCCCCTGACTACAACTTTTTTATTTTCAAAAAGATTGAAATCAAAAGCATGCAGCGGATGACCATATTCCATCATGACATAATTGGTTATATCCACCACATTATTGATGGAACGGATGCCGACTGCGTGTAATTTCGATACCAACCACGGAGGCGATGGTTTTATTTCCACCCCTTTTATTAAACGAGCAGCATATCGAGGACAATCATCGGGATTAAGTATTTCAACTACAACTTCTTTATCAATCGGAGCGCCGGTTTCCTCAATTGCAATAGCCGGAACTGGCAATTTCCCTCCGCCCAACGCCTGAATTTCCCGAACGATCCCCCGATGTGAGAGACAATCGGGTCGGTTGGGAGTTATTTCCAGCTCGAATACATAGTCTTTTTCCCCAAAAAGCTCCTGAATCGGCTTTCCAACCGTTGTTTCGTCGGGCAAAACCACGATTACATCGGTATATTCACCCAGGCTGAGCTCTGCATAAGAACAAATCATGCCGGAAGATTGAACGCCTCTTATAGTCGCTTCTTTTATATGCTGTCCTTTGGGAAGTTTCGCCCCTACTTTTGCCAGTATAACTTTCTGGTTTTCAGCCACATTGGGAGCGCCGCATACCACATGATAATCGTGGTCGCCGTCTGAAACTTCGCACACTTTCAGCTTATCTGCATTTGGATGCTTTTCTACGGATTTAACCTGCGCTGTGACGATGTTATCGAATTCAGCCCCAAACTCTTCGATAGCTTCAACTTCGGTGCCGGACATCGTCAGCTTATCGGCAAGTTTCTCCACAGACCATTCCAGCGGGATAATCGATTTTAGCCAATTGTAACTTATATTCATTCTATAACTTAGTCAGTACTCTCAAATCATTGTCATATAAATAGCGAATATCATTGATGCGGTAACGAAGCATCGTTATCCTGTCCACGCCCATTCCGAATGCGTAACCACTGTAAATACTCGGATCGTAACCGACATGGCCGAAAACAGCCGGATCGACCATTCCTGCGCCAGAAATCTCCACCCATCCGGTATTCTTGCAGGTGCGACACCCTTTTCCGCCGCATATCATACATGAAAAATCATACTCCGCCGATGGTTCGGTGAACGGGAAAAAATGCGGTCTGAAACGCACCTTAACATCCGAACCAAACATTCTACGGGCGAAAACGTTAATTACTCCCTTCAAATCAGCGAAAGTGACATTTGTATCGACATACAAGCCCTCAACCTGGAAGAAATTCGGGGCATGGGAAGCATCGGGAGTATCCTTGCGATAACATCGACCCGGAGCAATAATCCGCACAGGAGGTTTCTTATTCTCCATGGTTCTAATCTGTACGGGAGAGGTATGAGTCCGCAGACAGATTCCATCCTCGACATAAAATGTGTCGTTGATATCTCTGGCGGGATGTTCATCTGGAGTGTTTAATGCATCGAAATTATAATAATCGGTTTCAACATCGGGTCCCTGAGCCACCGAGAAACCTAATCCGTAAAAAATATCGATGATATCCTCTACTGTCCTTGAAATAGGATGCTTTTTACCGAGAAAATGGGAACGTCCGGGCAGGGTTAGATCAATCTTGGATTTCGGTTTCGCTTTTACATCCGCCTCGTTCAGCCTGGATTCTAAAGCTTCGGTTAACTCCTTCTTTAACTCATTAGCGGCGGCCCCCACTTTGGGTCGCATATCAGGCTCAACCGAAGACAACTCCCGAAGACAGGAAGTAATCTCGCCCTTTCTCCCCAAATACTTGACTCTAAAAGCCTCGAAATCGGCTTTTGAGGAGAGGGATTCCAGTTCCTCAAAAGCGGTATTCCGAAGCTCCTCCAGCTTCTTTAGTAGCGGAATCATAAGCTTCGCAACGATTTCCGTTACGCGGAACTAACCGATTCAACCAGTGCTTTGAAACCTGCGGGATCGGTTGCCGCCATGTCGGCTAACATCTTGCGGTCCAGCGAGATGTCTGCCTTTTTTAATTGATCCATAAACCTGCTGTAAGATAAGCCATGTTGGCGACAGGCAGCGTTAATACGGACAATCCAGAGACGACGAAATTCCCTTTTACGGAGCCTGCGGTGGGTATAAGCATACGCCATACCTTTCTGGACAGTCTCTTTGGCTGTGCGATATAGTTTGCTTCTACCGCCGTAATTCCCTTTGGCGGCTTTCAGTATTTTATTACGACGCCTTCTGGCGGCAACATTGTTCGTGGCTCGGGACATAAAACCTCCTCAATTCAAGGCAAAAATGCCGGATCTATATTAAAACAGAGATAGCCGCTTAATACGGCAGAAGTCTATTAATTCTTTTAGCGTCAGCGGGAGAAACAAGTGCGCTTTTGCGTAGGTTTCTTTTACGCTTGGTGGTTTTCTTTGTCAGAATATGTGTTTTGTTAGACTTGTTTCTTTTTAGTTTGCCGGTGCCGGTTCTCTTAAACCGTTTAGCCGCGCTGCGATTTGTCTTTATCTTCGGCATAATAATTCTCCATTAAAAGTCAAACTACAATAATAATAATTCCAATGAATTTATGCAACTAATTTATGAAGTTCAATCTATTTTTCTTTATCGGCGCCACTCGAACCGCTTAGCGGCGCCACCACAGCATTTATGGCTCTATTTTCCATTTTGCCGGGAACTTCTAATTTACCGATATCGGAGATATCCTCTTCGAGTTGTTCGAGAACTTTAAAACCCATATCTTTATGTGCTAATTCCCTGCCTCGGAACCTAATCATAATCTTTACTTTGAAGCCCTGTTGAAGGAATTCTCTGATATGCTTCAGTTTGAAGTCATAATCATGCTCTTCGATTTTGGGTCGAAAGCGAATCTCCTTAACCTGAACCGTGTGCTGCTTTTTCTTGGCGGCTTTAGCTTTTTTCTGTTGGTCATATACGTATTTCCCGTAATCCATTATACGGCAAACCGGCGGTTTGCTGTTAGGGGCTACTTCGACCAGATCATAACCTTTTTCTCGCGCAATACCGAGCGCTTTCGAGGTGGGGACAATACCGATCTGAGAACCATTCTCATCTATTAAACGAACTTCTCGAACTCTTATTGATTCATTAATCCTGGTTCGATCATCTGTGCTCTTTATGATTTTTCCTCCGTTTGTGTCGTTGATTCAAATATTTCTTTATTTCTCACCTTTTCCTGAACCATCCTGACGAAATCGTCTATATTGGACTGCCCATGGTCGCCCACCTTATGCTCTCTAACTGATATAACTCCGCTTTCCTTTTCTTTATCTCCGAGTATCAACATGTATGGAATCTTCTGATTTTCCGCTTCCCTTATCCTGTATCCTATTTTCTCCGAACGGTCATCGACTTCGCAGCGGATTCCAGCCTTATGCAATTGATCGGCAACGGAACGAGCGTAATCATTATGTTTTTCGGATATGGGCAAAACACGTGCCTGTTCGGGAGCTAACCATAGCGGGAAATAGCCGCCGTAAAACTCGATCAAGGTGCCGAAAAAGCGTTCCATACTGCCGTACAAAGCGCGATGAACCATGTAAGGGGTATGCTGCTTTCCATCGGATCCGATGTAGGAAAGATTGAAGCGCTCCGGTAAGTTAAAATCAAACTGTATGGTTGAGCACTGCCATTCCCTTCCGAGATTGTCCTCCAGGGTAACATCGATTTTAGGTCCATAAAATGCGCCTCCGCCTTTGTCGACTTCGTAATCGATACCCATTTCTTCGAGAGTATTACGCAATGATTCGGTAGCCGCTTCCCATTGCTCCTCGCTGCCGACCGATTTCGGCGGACGGGTCGAGAGGTATATATTGAATTTATCGAAACCGAAAGAACGCAGCATGTGCAACGAAAATTCGATTACCCGCCGCGTCTCCTGCGGCATCTGGTCAGCGCTGCAGAATATATGAGCATCGTCCATGGTCAAGCCGCGAACGCGCAGCAATCCGTGAAGCGTTCCGGAGCGCTCATGCCTGTAAACAGTACCCAATTCCGCCCATCTGATAGGGAGATCTCGGTAGCTGCGGATGTCGGACTTATATATCATTATATGAAAAGGACAGTTCATCGGCTTAAGCTGATAAGTAGTGTTGTCCAACTCCAGCGAGGGATACATGTTCTCGCTATAAAAATCCAGATGTCCCGATGTTTTCCAAAGGTCAATTGATGCTATGTGAGGTGTATTGACAAGCTTATATCCATTCTTGAAATGTTCCTCGTACCAGAATTTCTCGATCTGATGCCTGATGAAGGCTCCTTTGGGAAACCACAAAACCAAACCTGCGCCAATTTCATCGGTTATGGTGAATAGCTGCAGTTGTGTGCCCAATACCCGATGATCGCGTTTCTTGGCTTCCTCAACCAGTCTGAGATGCTCATCAAGCATTTTCTGTTTGGGAAAGGAGATACCGTAAATTCTCTGAAGCATTTTGTTACGTTCATCGCCACGCCAATATGCGCCTGCAGTGGAGAGCAGTTTAAATGCTTTTACATAACCGGTTGACGGGAGATGCGGTCCTCGGCAGAGATCGGTAAAATCGTCGTGAGTGTAAGTGGATACAATTTCGTCCTCGAATTCATCGAGCAGTTCCAGCTTATAATCCTCTCCCATTTCGGAGAACTGTTTTTTAGCGTTGTCCATATCGAGCTCGGTGCGATGGAAAGAATAGTCCTCCTGGATAATCCTCGCCATTTCCTTTTCTATCTCTTCCAGATCATCCGGAGTAAACGGTTTATCCCGATCGAAATCGTAATAAAAGCCTTTACTGATAGCAGGACCAATCGTCACCTGAGTACCGGGGAAAAGGCGCACGACCGCCGAAGCCATAATATGAGAAGTAGTGTGCCAGTAAACCTCCTTACCCTCGGGATCATCGAAAGTCAGAATTTTTATTTCGGAATCTTCCTCAATCGGTCTATCCAGGTCAAAGGCTTTACCGTTTTTAGTGGCAGCCAGCGCAGCTTTTGCCAGGCGAGGGCTGATCTTTTCGGCAACCTGCCTTCCGGTAACGGGAGCATCGAATTCTAAAGCATTCCCATCCGGTAAAGTTATTTTTATCATCGTTAAAAAACCTAATCTTAAATCCTATCCATATAGAAAACACGCTGCCCCATGAAAAACAATTTAAAATGTTAGAATGTTCGGGATAGGATTACCAAAATCGTTTCCGTTCGCTTGCATTAAAGTTTAAATGGGCGATACTGGACTTGAACCAGTGACCCCTTGCATGTCAAGCAAGTACTCTAACCACCTGAGCTAATCGCCCTTAATACTTCAGTCAAAGCCTATTAATATATGGTCACTTAAGGCTTGTCAAGTAAAATATCGCCGGCTTTCATACATCTATATATATTAACTAACAAGTCTCAGGAATGTTTCAGCCTTGCCGAATTGAGCGTTTAATTCTTCCAGAAAATCCTCTTGTTTATCCCTCGGGATATCGAGAAAATCCCAAACATCCTCATTTAGAGCAGTGGTTTGTTCGCAATATCCCTGTGCGTTTAGCGAATCGGAATAGTGAACCAAATAGTTGGCTAAGTGGATAACCGGTAATACCTCGCCTTCATCGGGAACCAGAGAAGGGTGATGATGCAGAGCTATGCAATTTTTCAGCGTTGCGGGCAGGCTCCATTTATCTGCTAAAAAGAAACCGGCTTCAGAATGATTGGACCCGATTATCTGATTCTCCGCTACAATCTCCGCAACCAGATTATCGCCAGCAAATTTAAGTACATCGACATGATGCTCATTAAGATAACTCGAAAATATTAACTTGCCGATATCATGGAGGATGCCGGCCGAAAATGATAACTCGTGGAAGGGAAAGTCATTCGACTTGATGCTGCGCGCGATTATCTTTGCCATGAACGCCACCGCAAGTGAATGTCTCCAGAAAAGGTCGGTATATTCGGAATCACGCTTGTTACCATTCCCGAAAGCATCGATTATGGAAGCGGCAAGCACCAGGCTTTTCACTCCTTCTATACCTATTACTACCACCGCCTGCTTGACGCTGCTGATATCTTTTCTAAGACCATAATATGCCGAATTTGATAATCTAAGGATTTTGGCAGTCATTGCCGCATCCTCGGCCAAGATCGATGCGATATCAAAGGCGGAAGCGCCCGGGTCATCTAAGACCCTGGTGATTTGATGATAGACCGTAGGCGGTGTCGGCAATTTATCAACCGAACCGATCAATTCACTAATTTTCGCTGAAGCATCCGCCTCCAGGTTGGCAGATTTCACGGTAATTGTCATCTAATCAGAATCCTCCCTCAAATCAATCGGAATCGGAATCGACAGGACGAACTCCCAGATGATT
Source organism: Candidatus Zixiibacteriota bacterium (assembly GCA_014730175.1). Classification (GTDB taxonomy): domain Bacteria; phylum Zixibacteria; class MSB-5A5; order UM-FILTER-46-8; family UM-FILTER-46-8; genus WJIR01. Next base: position 476 of record WJIR01000163.1, on the reverse strand, counting down.
TAGAAACGATTGATTATCAATAAGCTTGTTTATCAGTCGTTTATTAAATTCCTCGGTAGAATAATAGCCCGAATTTATTTTATCTTTTATGTCCTGAATCTTAGTGATACCATCTTCCTTAGAATATGCTCTTGCTTGTTTTATCGGCCGATTTTTGGAAACAACTAACCACTCGTCAGTTTTTGGCAACTTTTTCAAGCTGGATTCAGATCGGCTGATCTTGATGAGGGGGATTAATCTTGGAATATTATTGATATCGTCAATACGCATATACTGCCTCTAATTAAGGATATCGGAAGGGATGTTAATTTCTTTAGCGAATTAACTGGAAAAATCCAGAAATTCGCCGGAGCTTTGCTTCCGGAAATAATTTTTCACCGAAGACGCACTTGATAAATCGTGTAGCTCTTCTGTCAACTTCTCTTGTTTTGATATCGTAACCTGTTGATTGCGTTCGATTTTAGAAATGTTTTCTT
>WJIR01000162.1 GCA_014730175.1 Candidatus Zixiibacteriota bacterium | reverse complement strand
TATATCGATATTCGCATTCAATGCTTCTACGTTTATTATGAATTCAGCAAGATTCATGAGTTCTTCGTATCAGTTCAAAAATTTGACGCAATTTTCGAAAACTTCACCCACCGGAATTTCTTCGATGTTTTCATCGCTGGCTATTTTAATCTTTTCTTCCTTCCCCACTGGTTTCCATCGTCTAAGGCTGAAAGTGGGATTATCAGGATAAATCCCCACCATAGGCACCCCCAGGGCAGCGGCGATATGTGCTGTGCCTGTCGAATTCGAAACCACCGTTGCCGACCTGGATACAACTCCCATAAAAAGGGACAAATCTAATTTCCCTATAAGATTTATAATCCTTGGTTGCCATTTTGCAGCAAAATTTTTTATTTTTACTGCCTCTCCCCCATCGAATTCGGAATACACACCGGTAAACAGTATTCTGTGTCTGAATCTTTCCAATAGAAGCTCCGTCAGTTCAAAGAATTTCGTTAGCTGCCATCGAGGAGCCGAACCTCTTCCCCCGGGGTGAATTATGATAAATCCTCCCCCTGCGTGTTTTCCGGAAGACAGGTTTTGGTTCGCAATATCAATCAATCCGATCTGATTCAGATAATTAGCGGCTTTCTCGCTCTGTTGCTCACTCAAGTATATTTTCGGCATTAAATCGACGCAACATTCGTTTACGCTAATTTCTAAAGGTTTTAACATCGATAAATTATACATCATTTCATGTCTAAGATTCTTACTGCGGTGTTCGACTATCCTTCTGTTAAATAAAACACTGTATGCCCGGTAGGCGGTTCCGACTCGTATCGGAATCTTCGAGAGATAAATCACGGCGGCATTAAACCAGGTGGGTCGAAGAACAACGGCCGCATCAAATGATTCCGCCTTGATCTTGCCAACAGCCTTCTTAACATTAGCCGTACTCATAGTAAGATCGGATTTCGCAAATTCAGTAACTGAATCAATACTTGGATTTCCTTGTAATACCGGTGCAGCATAGTCAGAAGCCATATAAGTGATTCTGCATTCCGGATACTTTGCCTTTAGCGCTTGAGCTACCGGCTCCGATAATAGCAAATCGCCTATAGCATCTGTCCTCACGATTAAAATGTTACGATATTTCCTCACCATGGATCTTATCTTGATATAAGCTAACCTGCAATATCGCCCTCGGTTTTGGTTTGCCGAAGTAAACGCAACTTAAGATACTTTACAAAGACATAGTTTGAAGAAAGAATAGCGGCGATCAATCCGCCAATCCCATCGAGGAAACCTCTTTTGCTGACAAACATCTTCAAAAAGAAAACAGGCGGACGAATGATGAGATCCCAAATTGCGGATTTTTTACCTTTTTCGTAAAGCTCCTTTGCGGCAAGCGATGTAAATCTATTCATTTTATCGATGTAAAAATCAAGGGTGGGATCGGTGTAATGCAAAAGGTGATTTTTTAAGTGTCTTTTTTTTCCATCGATTATGACATCCTGATGAATAGCGCGGTCGTTGCACCTCCCCTTCCCTCTTTGGAACAATCTCATCTCATAGCTGGGATACCAATCGCCATGACGCAGCCAGTATCCGAGGAAATTCGGTAAACGGGCGATGTAGTATCCTGCGGACATGTCCGCCTTGCTGTTCACAGTTCCAATGATTTCCTTTTTCAATTCGGGAGTCATCTCCTCATCGGCATGCATGAAGAGTATCCAGTCCTTGGTAGCGAATCCCATTGCCTGGTTGTAAGCGTCCCCGAAGCCTTTCCATTCTATCGAATGTACATTAGTGGTGTACTTCCGGGCGATCTCGATGCTGTTGTCGTTACTTCCGGTATCGGCTACAACTATTTCATCCACCCAATCGATACTTCCGAGCGCCCGTGGGAGATTTTCCTCCTCATTAAGCACTATAAATACGGCTGATATTTTATTTCCGATTTGATTCTTCATGAGGTTTAACCTACCGATTTAGTAATTCAGAGTAGATTTCGAGGACTTCTTTAGCTGCATTATCCCAACTGTATTTCGCTGCAAACTTCTTTCCGCCTTCGATCAATTTATTCCTGTAATCGGGATTGCCTTCAATCGCTTCTATTGCGGCGCAAACATCGTCAATTTCATGCGAGACGACGAACCTGACTGCATAGTGGTCTATTTCCGTGCCGAATCCGTCTTCGCTGCATATCACCGGAGTTCCCATCTTCATGGCTTCAATTATTTGCTGCGAATAAAGGTCTGAAGGAGAGGGATGAAATAATATACGCGCCGACGCATATAATACCGCCAACTCATCGGGACTTACCTCTCCGGTTATGATAAATTTACCCTTGGACTCTATTAATGCGGTATTACCCAAAAGCTCCGCACTTACCTGTTTTTCTTGCTCAGATACAAATACCATCGCGGGAACCGCCTCAGACCTTCCCCAGTACTTAATGTACGCATCAATCAGAAGCGGTATTCCTTTACCCGGGATCAGCTTACCCACATAAAGGAAGTAATCGCCCTTTATGCCGAATTTCTGCATCACGGAATTTATGTCCTGGATAGGTATATCAGTATTGATGTTTGGGCCCGGCCTGATCACGCTTATATCCGGAGCTCTATCCGGTAAGAAATCAACCAGGTATTTAGCGAGGGCTTTAGAGGGGCAGATTATACGATCAAACTTCTTTAAGGAATTAATCCATTTAGGCTTGGAATCGGTATCTTCATCGATATTATCGCTTATTGGCTCCCCGATATTTGTGACCGATAATACTTTCCTGATTTTTTTGCTGTCAGGGCAAAACTCGCTGTTTGAATGAAATATATTTAGTTTACGATCCTGAATGAGTCGTTTAATAGAATGGTAACCCTGGAATCTTAGCTCAGGATGCCCCAAAGACTCCTTTAACATATTCAGCCTTTTGCGCTTTTGTGCCGAGTACAACAGGAATTCCAGTCCAGAATCGATCTCCAATAATTTGCTAAGCAGATTAAGAGGATAACTGGACTGGAAGTCATGTACTTCGCCGAAGGCTCGATTTATGTCGAATCCCACTACCTGGTTTGTCATGTCCTGGTGAACCATTTACTTATACCCTAATTCGAATATACTTTCAACAAAATCTAATGATGATTTTGCCCAAATCTCCGATGCATAGTTGTTTTTCACTCTCTGCTTATTATAGGCGCCAAATTCATTCCGCAGTTGCTCGTCATTCAGTAATAATGAAACGGCTTCCGCAAATCCTTCTGCATCTGCAGGAGTAATTAAATAGCCGCCTCGGTCTGAGTCAACAGTTTCGGACAGCGCATTTATATCGCTGGCAACAATCGGTTTCCCGGCAGCCATAAACTCCAGCGCCGTGCGCGCAATCATTTCAGAATCCAGCGATGGTATAACTGCTACATCCGTGACATTAAGTATCTCACGCACATCATCAACCTCGGCAATCACGGTGAATCGAGCTCTCCGCGCAAAATCTTCCATCATCGATTTCAGGTCGTCTCTTGTTACTTCGAATTCCTTTCCCGCTATCAGGAACTGCGCATTCTCGATATTCTCGTTGATAAATCCTGCCATCTTTACAAACACCTCATGTCCCTTAACAGGTGACAATCTCCCCAGGATACTGACTACCTTATCCGCGCTTTTCAGACCAAGTTTTTCTCTAATCAGACCTGTTTCAACCGGTTGGCTGAAATGGTGAAAATCTATTCCTGCCGGTATTACAGCAATTCTTTCCGATTCAATATTAAATGCGCGCTTGTAGGAAACTTTGAGTTTCTTCGTGGTGCAGATAACGCCGTCGGTTACACCCGAATACAGAAATCTATTGAAAATATCATTCCGCGGTAAGCGGACATCACCTCGTACACGAATTAATAGCGCATTGTATCCCATAAATCGCTTCGCCAGAGCGGCAGCAACATGAGCCTCTCCCCTGTGAGCGATGACGGCGCCAATTTTCTTCGAATTCACGAACTCAGTCAAATTCCTCATATTTTGTAATAGATGAGGGAAGTAAGATGAGAGCTTTAAATCCGTATTGACTTCAAGCCCTCTCTGGTCTGCCCTCTCCATCACCGGGGTTTCGGGATCGCCTGCGATAATAACGCGGTGTCCCAGATCCGATTGTGCTGCGGCAAGCTCAAGCGCGTAATATGCACAGGCGTTGTACCAGCGTACATTTACTAAATGGAGTATATTCAAAGTTTCATTGCTTTCCATAAATGCGTTGTTAGTGAAAACTCAATGGCGGTTTATGCCGTCGTTAATCTACCACAAATATTGATGTATAGGGCGTTAATGTCAATTGAATAAGAATTTTAGCCGGGATTATCTTAAATTCCGGTGTTGGTCCCGGAATTCTTATTTGCAAACAACTATCGGAGGCTAAAGAATACAGCCGGTTTAAGCTTTAATGGTTTTTACATCCCGAAGGGCATGCCTTCGGCTGCGGAATAATAGTCTATATGAATAATTCGGATTGGCTGCTCTTAATGTGCGTATGACTGCGTGGTTACAACTTCTTGTTTAGCAGGAAAGCCAATCGGGAGGATGATAGTAAAAATTGTTCCGCGATCTTCTCTGCTGTGAACACGAACGATGCCGTTGTGATGAGCTATAATCTTCTTAACTATTGCTAATCCTAATCCGCTTCCTTTATCTTTCCTGGTAAAAAATGGGTAGAAAATCTTCTCCTTTGCTTCGGCGTCTATTCCTACTCCATTGTCGGCGACCATGATTTTAACGCACCTATCGGAATGGCTCTCAATGATATGAGATAAATTGGAGATATAGGGTGAAACTTTCACAACGATATCTCCTTTTCCATCGACAGCGTCGCATGCATTGTAAATGAGATTTAATATGCATTGCTTGATTAAATTGTAATCAGCATGAACCGTTAAATTGCGATCTAAAATCCGTTTCCTGATATCCACCTGAGGGAATGACATCTGCGATTTCTCGATACATTCATCCAGCAGCGAATTAAGATTGATTTCATTAATATCAATCTCCAATGGTCGGGCGAAGGAAAGGAATTTCTTCATAAAAGCTTCCATTTCTTCCGATTCACGAATTATGTCGTTTGATAAATTCTGCACACGCTCCGGTTCCTGGGCGAATTTACTGATTAGGCGTCCAAAACCGACTATTGCCGCCGCCGAGTTTCTTATCTCGTGAGCCATCCCCGCAGACATCTCCCCCAGCGCCGCCATTTTATCGCGATAGGATGATTCTTCCTCCATTCTCTTAATTCTCGTCAAATCGATAAGCAGTATCGCCATTCCCATAACTTCATTTCGGCTATTCTTGATTATGGAACTGGTAGCGCCAATCAATTTCTCATTGCCACTTGCCCCAAAAAGCCTGATCTCAACTCTGGAGTAGGTTTTACCATGCTTTAGAGCGTTTCCGATCAGGAATTTGATATCGGGCAGATGTTCGAGCGCTTCGGTATAATGCTTCCCTATCGAAGAATCAGAATCTGTGTCTAACACTTCGGAAGCCGCCGGATTAAAACGGATTATCAAACCGTCCCGATCACAGAGTATCAAACCGGATGAGATTCCTCCGAAAACGTATTCGTAGCTTCCGGTCAAACCCAAATCTCTATGGTCATTCTTAATAACCATGTCGCGGAGTTCGGATTCTTTCTTCTTAACCTCATTTAGAATGTAATCGAAAACCTTTTCGATATACTCGGGATCATCATCGTCGGAAATTTCCTTATCGAAAACAACTCCGGCTAATGACCTTACATTACGGTACGGTTTGGTAATCATTCTTATAATAAGGATACCGAAGATTAAAACAGATATTACGCTTGCCAATCTTAACCAGTCATTCCAGTTGGCTACTTTCATTAAATGATTGAACCACTTAATTCGATTTTTCACCACCAGTATTGAATTGACCTCACCATCGGTTGAGAGCTCTAATGGGATATAGCTTAGTTGAAGCTCCTTAGTAGGTTGATAAATATAAAACTCCCTGTTTCGGAAGCAGCTCCGGATATACGATTTATTCAGCTTGCCTGGTTTTATATTCGCTGACTCGAAATCGTCTCTATTTATCACTTCAGCCGATGTCATATCTTCGTCACTGAGGTGATTATTGATAAAATATAACGCCTTCTGCTTATCGGATGCATTTAGCAGGTAATTCTTAAAGATTAAAGCTGTTTGACGCTGTTTGTTGGAATTATAGCTGATTAGAAGGTCGCGTGTATACTGAAACAAGTAGGATGCCATAAAATTGCTCAGCACCATCAACAGCAGCATCAGCATAATCGACAGTTTTACTTTGGTTTCAAAACGCGAGAATTTCGATTTCTTAGTGTTCATGCAGTTACCCTAATAAAAGAATCGGCTAATAGATCAGCGAAATAATAGTTATAAACCATAAATCGAAGCCGATAATATTATTGATGTACTGTTATATGATGGACGGTAAATTCTTCTATAATGCAAACAGATTTGAGACTGTGGAGAGTATATCGATATAATGTCAACGCCTTCTAAAAACTGCATCGACCAAAGCGACATCGAGTTCTTTTATTCCATAGTTCACGATCTTAAAACTCCGGTTATTTCCATTAAAGGATATGCCAATCGATTGCTGAAGACTTCCGCACAGGACCTCGATGAAACCAGACTCGATTATATCAACCAGATTATCTCGTCGGCCTCGAGGATTGAAGTGCTGATAGGTGATTTATTGAAGGATACCAAAAGCAGTTACGCCGGATGCGAGTGCAATGAGGTTTGTACGTGTAAACTAATTTTAGGCATAATTCAGGAAGTGCAATGTTTAGCAAATGCCAGGCGTATCTCGTTTGAAATTGAATCGGAATTACCGAATATCATTTGTAACGAAAACCGGATTTACCAGGTTTTCTCCAACATAATAGTCAATGCAGTTAAGTTCGTGTGCAATGTGGAAGATCCCAGAATCCGAATCGGATTCGAAAACGGTGAATTCTTCATCGAAGATAACGGACCGGGAATAGAGAAGAACGATCACGATCGCATTTTTCAGAGGTTTACCCGAATTAATGCCGGCGGTGTTGATGGAATTGGAATCGGTTTGGCGATAACACGCAAAATACTTGATGATATAGAAGGCTGTGTCAGTCTGGATTCAACGCCGGGAGTTGGAACCAGATTCAGGATACGTTTTCCTAATCTATCTAAGGGGAATCAGGATAGATCGACGGGTTATCGAGAGAAAGCTCTGAAAAAGTTGATACTAAAAACTACAAGCGAAGCCGAGATTAAAGCCATATAAACGGCATTAGTAGAAAACTGTCCCTGCCATGATGCTATTATAAGTAGAGCAATCAGCGCCACAATAATATACTGGATGAAAAGTGAGATTAGCTTAGTTATGAGCTTGAGGAATATATAGAAAATCAGCAGTAATAGAATACCTATTAATATCAACTCCCATTCGGAGATATCGTATCCTTTGAAATGGATCCCAATCTGATTTAAAAAAGCTATACTTTCCACCTAAAATCATCCGCTGAAGAAAATACAAATCTACACTAAAAAGCAATCTCCCCTCGAAGAACAAGCGACAATATATGGATTTATTTTTATGATGTCAAGATTATTTTTGGTTTACAGCATTGGTGTAGCGCCTGAAGTAACCATGTGACCTGCCTGCTTTTACGCGGTAGACCGGGCAGTCTGCCGCGCCGGTTTACCTCCCGATGTTTTTCGGAGGCAGAGGTTTCTGAAGGGACGCGCTCTTTCGCGTCCCCCGGTCACAATGAAGCGTGACCCTGTGTATAAGGTCGGGTTGGGGCGGCCGGCAGCTCGCCGTAAAATATCGTCAGCGCTGAAGCGCTGACCGGCGGGAGGATATAGATTGATGTCGGGTTTTTCCATTCGGCTGTCGCCGAATTCCGG
>WJIR01000161.1 GCA_014730175.1 Candidatus Zixiibacteriota bacterium | reverse complement strand
TTGCGCGAGATCCGCAAAGGTATGTCGCTTCACCCGGATCTGCAGAAGCTGGTTGCTTCTTCAACCATGATAAATTCAAACCGTTATACTCCGTTTTTCATCGAAACTTCAACCGGGGATACCCGATGGTCGCTTCGACCTATAGGTGACGGCGCCGATATACCCGAAGTGGTGGTCAATGAGCAGAAACATACTGTCACCGTACCTGACTACGGGGTTAACCTGAAAGTAACATACAAAGCTCTGCGCCATCGTTCCACAGCGCAGTTCAAAGTCCTTTTGTGGTTCTTGGGCTATCGTCTGCAAGCGGATAAAAACGGACTGCTGATTGACACGGTTATCAATGGAGACGGTAATGCCAATCCCGCAATAGTTCATAATACCGCAGTATCCGGTTCACTCGATTATACCGATCTCGTCAATTTCTACAGCGAGTTTTACCCGTTCGAGATGAAGCTGTTTTTGGTTCATAAAGATATGCTCGCTACATTGTTGACCATGGAAGTTTTCAAGGACCCCTTAGCGGGATTCACCTTCCAGAGAACCGGTGAGATCGTTTCGCCGCTGGGCTCCAAGCTGGTGAGATGTGATGAGATTCCGCCCGATATGATAATCGGGATGGATAATCGATTCGCCATGGAGGAGGTTGTCGGTCAGCCTCTTTCGGTTGAGTATGATAAAATTATCGAGCAAAGGATAGAGGAAGCGGTGATCTCGGAATCGGTGGCATTCACCAAGATTGTGCACGAAGCCGCACGTATACTCGATACGGAATGGGGAGAAGTTAAATAAATAGCTGAACAATATCTGCTGCCGGGCGAGTGCGCCCGGGCAGCAGATAAAATTCGGTTCAACTTAACATCCGGCTAAAATCATCATTATTCAATAGGATATGCTCATTTTGGGAATTATTCGAAGCGGATATTGATTTAGCTCTGGCGCCGATTTTCTGATCTTCTTTTGAGATATGATTTAGCAGCCAGTTGGAAAGGAATTGTATCAGATTGTTAATGTTGTAATGCTGATCGGTCCCGATTCTGGTCAGAATATTTACGACCTGTTCACGCAACTTGTTATGCAGCCCTTGATGATACTCGAGCTCATCGAATTCGAGCTTTCGCATCAGGTTTTCTTCGTCAGCGAAATGGAGCTTAGTGTAATTCGCGATAGCTATCATCACATTACGTATTGTGCGATCGCTATTATTATCCTTACGAGACCGATCCAGAGCGTTAATCATGTTCACCAAACGACGATGCTGTTTATCTATCGATTCTATACCGGTATCATACTCTGATTTCCACTCAATCAATGGCATAATCGTTTCCCCTTTGTGTTTGTCAGATAAATGACTTCCATTTTTTATATCGGATTCCGGAATCGGATTTTCATTAAAATAGCGGGTTTTGGAGCAAAATATTAATACCTCATAGTTAGGACGATTCCATCGAGCTGTCCCGCATACTGCTGGATCATGCCGGAAGCCTGTCCCATTCAACTGAATAAAGAAAGGAGTTATATGCATAAATTCATAGATACTTCAACCGCATTTTACACAACCGGAATATCGCCGGGAGAAAAATTGTTTCGGGTTAAATCCGGTATCTACTCCAATAGAATAGTAGCGGTTTATTCCGATTCCGCTAATACGATCGTCTATTGCCATGCCGATCCCCCTTATAACGAATGGTCGGATCCTGCCACAATTACCGATACTTCAGCCAATCAGCCCTGCACCGCTTATATGGACGAAGATGGCAACATCCATCTTCTGTTTACTGCTACTTCATCGCATGATCTTAAATATCTGAGGCTCACATTCAATGCGGGAGATTGGACTGTCGGAACCATACGCACCGTATGCTCCGCCGGAGATAACTACTATCCATCGATTGTGCGCGAAGAGGATGGCGACCTTTGGGCGGCATGGTGCTATTTTGATAGCGATTCCTCGGAGTACAGCATCCGGGTTAAGAAGTCGGTCGATAATGGAGTAACCTGGGGAAGTGGACCTTCCGATATCGGAACAGCGTTATCATCGGTATCCGTCACCGCGGGATATGTGGCGATATCTATCGTCGGCAGTCAAATCCATGCTATTTATTGCGCTAATAGAAATAGTTTAAATCACAGACAATCGCCGTTATCCGAAGAATCATGGTCAGACGAGCATTTGATTTATAATTCCAGCCAGATAGATGATAAGTTCTCGGTGGCAACATCCCGCGACAATAAGATCGGAGTTGCGTTTATAGCCCCCACCGTTCCTGGAGCCTGTTTTAAGGAATTCGACGGGCAAAACTGGTCGGGATTATATGTCGCCGAATATCAGGACAACTACTACCCGGCACTGCACTACTTTGAAAACACCCCTTACATTTTTTATACACGAAATATTGGGGATAACCAGTATGCAATTAAATACTGTTATCTAAACGAGGGTGTGCTAACAGATACAGACTACCTTTTTGAGGGGATGAAACCTTTCGATACGGTATTTGTCTATGATGATTCAGCCGGTAACAAGTTTTACGATAGGACTTCCGAAGCGGAAAACACCGCCGCCGCGGATATATATCACCCCAACTCTTCGGCATTGGTGCAGTCCACCGGAGATATGCTTTATGTGGGAATGGATTCGCCCTTCTTTTACATACACTTTATCCTCTCCACGGTAGGGAGCGGAGGAACGGTAAATTATGCTTATTGGAACGGAGCCAATTGGGAAACATTCGTACCGTATTCCGGGGCTTATCACTTGAACTCGTCGCCGGCGAATGTTCTGTTAGGTCCAGACCTGAATTCGGTGCCGCTTAACTGGCAGAAATGCACGGTTAATGAGATCGGCAAATTCTGGGTGAGGATAAAAGTGACTTCGACATTCTCCACGCCGCCGGTAGGTTCTCAGATCACCGCAATCCCCGAAAGCCAATACATTAACACTATCGCCAATGCATAATAATTTCAGCCCATAGGCTTGTAGTCCGGGTTCTGGAATTCGGCGATCGCCGAATGGGGAGACCCGACGTGAGCCCGGAGCGTCACGCTACGTCGTGACCAAGGAACGCAACAAAGCGCGTCCCTCCAGGACTCGCCCTCCGATGGAACCGATATCTACATTATTCGACCCATCATCAGTGGTACAATCGACATCGTGGGGCAAATTATGCATACATCCCGGGCTGCCGTACTTTAACGCACACGGAAAAACCATTCAAATATACAAGGAGATATATGAACACAACTCTCGACTACCTGAGGGGCAACCGAAAGTTCCTCATCAAGGATTTCGTGGTTCATGGCGATTATTCCAGCGCCGAAGGAGGGCTGCTCTATGCTGAAAACCTTCCAACCGGTAAGAGGATAATATTCGCTCATACTTACATTGTGCATAATCATCAGCAAGTGATTTTCGGCAACCTCTATGACCACAAAGAGAATCAACTTCCGACTCAATTGAATTCGCCCAAGGTTATTATCCTCCCGAAAAACGATGTACACTGTTTTTTGGTTGGAACCGAAACCCCGATCGGATTCAATATCGCTAAAAATGAACCATCGAAAACCGGATTAGTGGATTTACTTATTATCGAAATGGAGTAAACATGCCCTTCACAACTATACAGATTGTCAAAAAGCATTTGGTCGATTACCGTCTCGGAACGAAAAACATCGAGGATGAATCCATAATCATCCCGACATCGGACCCGGTCAACCTTCAGTTCGGCAACATCCGGGAGGATAGCGAAAAGGTCAAAGCCAAAGAACTCAGTTCCCCATTGATAGAGGAGCCGACATTTAACCAGAATGACCAGATCATATTATCGCACCCCGAGTTGATATATGATACGGTGGTAGTTGCCAGCAACTCGTCAATGAGTGTTCTCTACACCGAGAATCTGGATTATTCGGTTGATTATAATAACGGAATTATTACCAGAATTCCCTCTGGACAGATTCCACAGCTTGCCGAAGTCACCGTTTGGTACCTTTATTATAAAATCTACTCGGAGGGAGTTGATTACAAAATCAACTACACTAACGGCGAGATTACCCGTTTGGAAACCGGGGAGCTCGAACCGAATCAGATGCTGTTGGTTGATTACGTGTCGCTTTATGGCAATATTGTCGATGAAGCGATCTCCAATGCGATCGATGAAGCGAATGCCAAGGTGCTTGCGATGATCGATCCGGCTTATCAAGGATCAACAGATCAGGCTTTAATAACGGCCGAAACCTATATGACGTTGGCGATAATATCCCGCATAAAGGCAATTGAAGCCGCCGGGAGACCGGAAAATACCGCTTCCGGATATAGAGGCGATTTCTGGTTGGCATTATCCAAATCTTACGCGGCTGAGGCGATTCAGTTGTTGGAACCGTATTCCAGAACGATGTCAACCCTAATGCCCCCTGCTCTCGCTAAAAGCAGAACAACCGCACCGTAGTGCATATATTACGCATCATCCTGCACTGTATGCTTTGTTTTGCAGATACTTTGCCGCGGTATTCCTTCCTGACCATTAAAAACTGTGGATAGCATAATTAGTCGGTATTTCAAGTAAATACAGAGATATTGAAAATAATTTTCATAACTCTTTGTGGCACAATCGGCTTAATTCCGCCCATCGGCATGCTTTTTGCTTATTTTTCTAATTACAAAGCCTTCCAACGAGGTTTGTGAGTTGTTAAAGTATGGGAGTGGTGTCTGCTGGACCACCAACCAGCTTCCCCGAATTTTTTTCTCGGGGCATCCCCCCTCCGCCACTCCCAAGGATTTGCCCGTCGCCAGACGGGCAATTTTTATTCACCGGATCGTAATTTAATCCATTGAGTTTTTAATCCGACATATTGTGCCGCCAAGCGATAAACGGCGGGACACCGTCAACCGTGACCAATAAAGGGAGCGACACGCTCCTTCGTGTCAACAGCCTGCCCCCGATTTCAGCGAGATCACGCAACCGATTCGTATTCCCTCATCCCCTTGCCCCTTCTCCCACTGAATGGGAGAAGGGAACTTTCGAATAATCATCGATGCAGATGGTGCGTGCTGTCGGGTCGGTATTATACGGGGTGCTGTCGGATCGCCGTGCCCGACAGCAAAGTGAACTTCGTGTGCGGCAACTTGCCGCCACGATAGCGCGGTAGGTCGGGTTCCGGAATTCGGCGACAACCGAATGGAGAAACCCGACAATGCACCTATTGTCGGGAGGTCGGACAATTCTCCACTGGCAGGCGGCACCTCAGCTGACAGCTTCGTATTCCCTCATCCCCTGACCCCTTCTCCTCCCGATGTGATCGGGAAATGGGAGAAGGGGAACTGAGTGGATATATTTTATTGAGCGTAATCATTTAATTCTAACCTCATTCCCTCTCCCTGACGAGGGAGAGGGTGGATTCGCCGCGGGAGATTAGAAGACGTAGGGTGGGTCGCCATTGCTAACAAAAAGTAGTAACTAATCACACACTTTTGGCAGATGTAATCTCCGAAGTATAATCTATTTGACCCACCATTTCAGAATAAATCGAAGAGGTGGGTCGAATCGGGGACATCTCGCTGGCAATGATGACAACCAGCAACGAACATCTCTACGGTGTTGGTCATTGCATTGACCCACCCTACGAAAAACTATTTCTCCCTTTCCCTCTCCCTGACGAGGGAGAGGGTGGATTCGCCCCGCGTTTAGCGGGGCGAAGACGGGTGAGGGAGCGCAGTAGGTCGGGTTCCGGAATTCGGCGATAGCCGAATGGAGAAACCCGACACTATACTACGTAGCCGAAGGCTTGCCCTTCGGGGAACATCGGGAGGTCGGAACCTTGCTGCCGACACAGGCTGTTGACAAAACCAATGTACCGAAAGGTTCAATTGAGACCCCGCGTTTTAACGCGGGGAGGATCACTATTTTTAATAACGACGGGTTTTAACCCGTCCTGCATTTTCCCTCTCCCGTTTAGCGGAAGAGGGTGTCCCGCGAAGTGCGGGACGGGTGAGGGAGCTTTCCGTATTTCCCTCTCCCATTCAACGGTAGAGGGTGGATTCGCCGCAAGCGATTTGAAAATGTAGGGTGGGTCGCCAGTGTCAACAAAAAGTAGTAACCAATCACACGCTTTAGGCAGAAGTAACCTCCGAAGTATAATCTATTTGACCCACCAT
>WJIR01000160.1 GCA_014730175.1 Candidatus Zixiibacteriota bacterium | reverse complement strand
GGCTATTTGGAGGATACTGAGAATATATATGCGGAAACCCGATCGTTCACCGGATCAGAATGATATATTGCTTATCAAACCTTAAAAACCGAGGTTCTTCAACAAGCCCTTCATGTGGGGTACCGGTGTCGGCTATCTTCTGTTTTAAGCGCAGCTCGAACTTGGCCAGACGGGCGGCGTCACCCCATATCTCGGACTGATCGATTTTCAACAGGGTTTTCAGCTTATCGGGAAAATCGATACTGATTTTGCCCAGGTCGATTATGTCGATATTGCGCTTTTCGACACGCCTTGCCAGACCTGTAAACTGTGCACCCAACGGCTCCGGCAGCTTGAAAAGCGTTTCCGACGGTTCAACAATAACTTTCTTCTTCATAAGCCCCTAATATACATATCAGAATTCGCATTTGTCAAAATATAGATGCCTTCGGGAGGAATTTTATTTTCTGGCGGTTTATATTTGACAAATCGGCGTCTTATTCGTTAATAGATTATATACGCCATTATCGCATAGACATCGGGGAATAATTCGGTGGTTTGGTTGTAGAAAATAAGACAGTGGAAAGTCAGGAGGTTTGATGAGAACAAATACAATTTTTATACTTATCTTAATAATGCTAATTGCTAAGATGGCTTGTTATGCTCAAGAAGAACCGAAATCATCTCAATATGGTAGAAATACGGGAGACATTAAAGTATCTGCTATTGCATATGGTCTGCCGCCCGCTGCTACCAAACCTAATATGGATCAACCGCGTTTTAAGCTGACTTTATGCAGGATGCCTGGGGTGGAACCGGTGGCTATCCCTGATTGGGTTGAGGAAAGACCGATCAATGCGGATTCCCTTAAGATCTGGCGAAATGAGATACAGGATTCTCTTAAAGACAATGCCAGAATAGTCCTTGATTATATTCATGATTCGCTAGGAATAGTAAGTTCTATTGGTGGGAATAAGGAACTATCAATTGAAAATCAATACGCAATCGCCATAACCGATTCCTTAGGCAACTATGTCTTTACCGACATTCCTATTGGAAGATATCAGCTTATCTGTGAATATGCAGGCCCCGACACCCAAATTGTATCTGTCTGGGATACACTCTCCGAACACCAAGAGGATTCATTAAAGCAATGGTTAGAAGAAATACGAGATGACCCGAATAAGGCAAGGCCGGTAGAAATAGGTAAATCAACGACAGATAAGGGAACGCATGGTAGATCACGTTGGATACCTATAGTTGTGAATTACATAAGAGTCGCAAAAGACAGTATAGCATTAGTCCAAACTGGGATTTCATTGAAATCATCACGAGATATACTCAGATTTCTTGATATAGTATGGCAACCACAATATAAGGAGAGGGGAAAAAATCATGAATGGAAGAAAAAATAAATTCTGGTTTCTGGTCATTGTATCGACCTTTTTTTTAACCACAAATTCATTTGCTCAAAAATCAAATCAAACACTTGAAATGCTCAGAGGAACGAGGAAAATTCAAAGACAGAAAACAACCTTTATCAATAATCAAGAGAAGGTAAGCTATCCAATCGCCTGGCAAAATCTGACAAACAATATTGACATTATCTAAATAGAATATGTGCACCATTATCGCATAGACATCGGGGAATAATTCGCTTTTGGAATGGTATAGTTATTGGATGAAATCTTTAATCATTGGAGGAATTATGAAAAGAAGTACGATTATTTTTGTGCTTATTCTTATGATGCTTGGATATCTATCCGGGTATTCGCAAGTCAGCGAAAAGAAAAAATACCATGAGCCGGATTCTGCGGATTTACAGGAAGGATCGGGCAGAATAATCCTGAACGGCAAACTGCTTGATCCGCCTTATGAGATTAATGTTGAAAATGACACCTTGAAAATCAATAATTATGCCTGGCTATTTAAAGGTGAAGAGCCCACTATGGAGAAAGACAACGACCCTGAAACCAGGTATGGTTTGGTCACAATTGCGCTGGACTCTTTTGCAATCGCCTACAACCAGGTCGGTCATGATTCAGCAATAAATCTAATGCTTGATTTCTTCAATAGTAGACGAGGGAATCTTGTTGATTCTGCCTATCTTTCAGAAAACTCAACATTTTTTGTTAAATTTCATAACTCTCTTGGACCGCATGGAATTTTTTTTGAGCCACAACCTGATGATTCATTGCAAAGACTAAACAGTCTCCATAGAGATAGTATCCTATATTCTGAAGCTGATTTACTGAAAAGAAACTTGGCCAACGGAAATCTAGTAATTATTGGCGAAAAAGGAGGGAGAGTCTACCTTTCAAATGCTTCAAATCTTATTCAAAAGATTGATAGAACAATGTCTTCAAATGATCTTAATCCCTCAGAGAAGCTAAATGCATTGAAGGATATTGTAATAGAGTTACATCACGCCCGGAAGATACTCCAAAACTGGAGAAATGAAGTTAATCAAAACAAGGAGTAATGAAACAAAGGTTAGGGGACAATGAAATCTAATGTTATTTTCACGCGTATTTCCTTTTTGGTCTTTTTAGTTTTTATATCAGCAATGCCAATTTATGCCCAAAATGCAACGCCTGGTGATAATTCCGGACCAGATAACACGGCCTATCTTTTTGCACCTTTCAGATTTGAGGCTAATCGGGGGGAAGACAATTATATTCTGCGTGTTGGCGATCAGGATAATCTTTTTGGACAGCGCTACAGCGTGGTAGATAAACGGGAAATCGGATTGCCCGACACAACTATGCCGACAGAGTGTAATCTCGTGCAATTCTACGATATCGTTAATAATAGTACGAGTGACCTTGGTGTTTTTCTTATAACCGGGCATGGTAATAGCGATTGTCTGGGGGTAGAAGCATATGAACTAAGTTCAGTTGGTGATTCTATATGCAACGAACAAGCTTCTAAATACTGTTATGGAACAGTTGATCCCTCAGTACCGCCTTTAAGATGGATTACTGATTTCTATCCAACCTAAACTGCAAATGGTCGCCCAAATATAGTTGTCACTGGAAGATTTATTCGTGATTATGCAAACCTCAATCAATGCTTAGCATATATAGGTGTGTGTTCTGGAGGATACCTTGCTGATGATTTTGTATATGCCGATGCTCGGTTTGCGGTTGGCAATGATTCTTCTGTTTGGCCTTCGGAGCAGTTTATCCGAATAACCAGATTCTTTCAACGAATGGATGGATATGGTCCTGATGGGCAATACGATAGAAGAGCTGATTCAGCAGTCGGGGATCTGGATACGTGCTTGATTTGGGATGGATTGCCAAATACCACTCTTTCACCTTCAATTGACTCAGTATGGGCTTTCGCGCCTCTGGAGGCAGGAGACAGCATTATAATCAAGCTGGAAACAAATGGAGACGAAAACCATGAGCCCGATATAATAGGACTTCATTGTTTGATTGAAAATGAATACTGGAAAGACTCTCTAACAATTATAGGTCATTGCACCTGGACGCCCGAGCCAAAAGCGTATAGTTTCGCATTCATTCTGCCCTGGGATGAAGTCTATAGCGCCAACAATTGGGCAGCTTTGGATGGGAATACAAAGCCAATCGGATCAGGGATTTACAATGCAAAAGGGCCCTCGGAAGATGATTATACGAGGCTTTTTGTAGACAGCTCCAATCAGATATATTTCGCCAATCCTTATGGTTACAGGCCTGAAAATATTCCAATTAGCACAGAGTGGCAGAGACTGCGTCCATCTTCCACAAGCAATTTTGAAATATCAGACTGGCAGGATGATGGTGACAATATCCTCAGCGCAGGAGATATAATCGAAATCTACGACATGAGCACCTATGACACAACCGAACAAAGTGTTAGCATTGTGACGCCAATAATGAAAGTGACCAGGTACAAAACTGAAATGTATCTTGAGATGATCGAATATAATCCCCTTATATCGGATTGGCCCGTCCCAATAGGCACATACTGGGTTGAAATCAATCCCAATTATACCAAAGCTTATCAGATCGTTGATTGGGAGGATTATGACTATTCAGGAGACCTGACAATTGATGATTATGTAGGCTTATATGTGTTGAATGGGCCGGATTCGGGGCAGATCTACTTGAATTTTATTGATGATTACATGACCGGGCTTCTGACATTTCCTCCTTGCC
>WJIR01000159.1 GCA_014730175.1 Candidatus Zixiibacteriota bacterium | reverse complement strand
CCTCGAAGTATAGCTGGGACACAGGAGATTTCTACCAAACGTCAGCAACATCGTATGAGGAGGACTTTCCACTCGTCTATCGCTTTGGAGCGGCGTATAGATTCTTAGAAAAGGCTATTACATTATCCGGTGATTATGAATATGTAGATGACGCCGATAGTAAAACGCACTTCGGCGCCGAGTACTGGATGTATAAGGACGCTGAAGAAACCTATGTCGATGAATATACTGACGAAGTCAAAACACGTCCGATTAAGTTGAAATTCCTATCGGGAAGGGTCGGCCTTAATCACGATAGAATGACATTTGGATTCGGGATACGGTATAAGATTGGCAAGATGTTCGCCAAGCTCGATTATGCCTTCGCTACCGGAGCGGTTGACGGGCTATCTCCGGATCATCTGATAACTCTTGGATTAGGATATTTCTAAGTTAGTTCTAAGTTAAGGTGATATATGAAAAAGATAATCATACTACTAATATTTCTTATGTTGACAATTCTACCGATTAGCGGTGCATCGGGATATTCGATACCATCTTCCGCCGGGGAAAGCGGTTTGGCTTTTCTGAAGGTTGGAATTGGCGGGCGGAATTTAGCGATGGCGGATGCTGGCGTGGCATCGGCTTATGATGCTACTGCGGTATACTATAATCCGGCGCTCCTTCCGGCTGTGGAATCCAGGGGATTGTTTTTCTCCTACCACAATTTCATACAGGATATCAACCAGCAGTATGTGGGAGGTAATTTTCAATGGTTGGGGAGCAATTACTTCGGTTTCGGCATCAATCTGTTTACCGTACCTGATATAGAAAGGCGCACCTCTCCCACTGCGCAGCCTCTTTCTCAGTTCGATTCTCGTGACTTTTCCATCGGACTTTCCTGGGGCAGGTATTTTACCGATAAACTATCGATCGGTTTGGGTGCGAAAATGGTTTATGAGAAGATCGATGTTGAGGATCTTTCCGGTTACGCTGCCGATTTCGGAATGACTTATAATATTATGCATAATTTACGCGCCGCAGCCGTGGCAAAAAACGTGGGACCTCAAGTTAAGTTTATCGAGGAGGAGTTTGACCTGCCCCGTGAATTCCGTTTGGGTTTTGCTTACTCCCCTGAAAAGGAGCTACTATCGGGACATTGGTTGGCTATTTTTGATCTATCGAAATCGATTGATAGTGATCTCAGAGGTCTTCTTGGAGCTGAATACTCGTACAATGACATCCTTTTCCCGCGTATCGGCTATGCCTTCAATTACAGCGACAAAAATATATCCGCTGGATTCGGATTGCGCTATCAGCTTTATTCGTTCGATTATGCTTTTACGCCATATTCCTCCGACCTGGGAAACTCCCATCATCTTACGGTGGGAGTCTGGTTTAAATAGACATTAGTTAGTTACTTTTGAAGGTCAACGATAGTCGCTCCCCATGATCCACCACCGCTCTCATGACGAAATGATATAACATTGGGATGTCTTTCCAGGATAGAATGAGTTATCTTCCGAAGGGTACCGGTTCCCTTTCCATGGACTATTCGGATTTGCGTGATACCTTTCTCCAGGCAAGCGTCGATATAATCCGGAATGAGGGTCTTGATTTCCTTGGGTGAGAAGGTATGTAAATCCAAAACGCCGTCTATAGGAAACTCGACGGCGTCGTTATCGTTTGATGACATTTCTTTATTTCAGCAAAACAAGTTTCTTGGTGACAGTGTTGTCTTTCGTTGAAAACCGGTAGAAATAGATGCCGGAGGAATAATTCGATGCATCCCATTCAACGATATGGCTCCCGGATTCGTATTGTCCATCCGCAAGCAAGCACACCTTCTGACCTATCAAATTATATATTCCCAGTTGTACATGAGACGGTTCCGATAACTCGAACCGGATTCTGGTAGTTGTATTAAATGGACTCGGATACGCTTCGGTTAAATCGGCAAACTCGGATTGGCGACCGTCCCCGATAAATTCACCCTCGGAAAACCATTCCATCTTTCCTCTCGTATATTTTTCATCGGTCACGGTGAACTCGAACGAGAACGAATCGTTTTTAGCATCCGGTCTCTCGCCGCAGAAGGCTATATACTCGTACTCACCGACAGGCGCATACATAGGAACATGCTGATAAAAATGTCCTTGGATAAACTGCCCGGGATTAAGCGGGATGTTATTAAAGTGTCCTTGTTCAAAGAAATCACCGAACGCTTTTACCCCGTACCAAACATCGGTGGTTATGAAATCCTCGCAAGGATTGGTGATTACTCCGGTGACGCCAAAGTTTCCACCTCTCGGTACTATTATCGGATCATCATCGGGAATCATGCTGACATCACAGTGGCACTCAGCGAGCTCGAAGCGTTCGAAGTAAACATCGTGATCATCCGGATAACTTACAGCATGCGCCCATACCAGGTAGAGAGCATTCTCCTCCGTGAAAAAATGAGGCTGCGTATTATTAACCGCATCCGATGTTACCTGCTCTTCCGGTTCCCAGTAGATACCATCGTAAGAAAGCCTGCGATGCAGATTATATGCCGGCGACTGATACTTAGCATAATATACCATGTAAGCCCCGTCCGGCATCTGGTTTGGGAATGGGTCGTGCGAATTACGGTTGGTGGTGATTTGAACTTCGGGGCTCCAGTTTATCCGGTCGGTGGAAGTACGTGTAAAAACATCGTATTCATACATACCACCGGTTCTGCGATGATAAGCGTAAAGGTAGGTTCCGTTAGTGTGCTTCATCACTCTGGGCCTGTAGCCGGAGGAAGAAACCTGAGTCTTATCTGTATCCCAGCTTCCACCCGCAGGGCGATGCGCGATATATACACCGAAACTCGATACCACGTAACTCATTGTTAAAGAACCATCCGGTTCCAGAATAACGGTCGGGTCGTAATGCATAGTATTACCCCAGCCTAAATCGATTGAGCCTGTCTTTGTCCAGTTCACTCCATCCAATGACCATGCCTCATATATTTTATAAATCCCGCTTTCGTTCGAGGCGTACCATAACATTAACGTATCGCCGGGGAGTTGGACGAAACTCAATGTTGCCTGATCTCCGGGACCGGTTATGATCGCTTGGGGGGCGCTCCAGGTGTAGCCATCATCGGAAGAAAATGTAACATGCAAATCACCAGACGCCCAATCCGGATTTCTATCGAAGACAACCATCAATCGGTTATCATTCATCCTGATAACCCACGATTCATAGTCATTCTCCGGACCGCCGGAGACCACCACCGGTTCGCCGTAGGCTGCTACCGCAGCGAAGACTGCAAGCAGGCAAGCTGTAGCCGCAACTATTGGTAAAAGTGAATGACGCAATCTAATCGGCATAACTTTTCCTATTAACTCTGATGATTGTTTGCAATTTAATATTTCTGATGAATTCCTCAACTTGGTAAAACAAGCTCAATTACTAATATAGTATTAAAATCAGGTTTTTCAAAGGAATAGTTTATCTGATTTTGATAATGAACGCCCTTAAAAATGGTGCTGATTTTGATTTCGAATTATGAGAATCAAGTTTTTTCGAACACTCCAGAATAATCCATGATAATTATGAATGAGGTGGATCTGTACATATAAAACTAGACATAAGGCTGGAAGTCCATTTTGAAATCTAATCCGCTGAAAAATATATCAAATCTCAAACGGTGTCAAAAAGAAAGGAGGGAAACGAACGGGAGATAATAGGTTATCACAGGCCTAACCCTT
>WJIR01000158.1 GCA_014730175.1 Candidatus Zixiibacteriota bacterium | reverse complement strand
TTCGGCTTCGAGCTAAGCATGCCACCCTTCGCTGGCGAGTACGGCGACCCGACAGTACTTGATAATGATAATCACCGAAGGGCAAGCCTTCGGCTACAGGTTTTCGCTGAAAGCGGTCAGGTGAGGGCACCTGACCGCACGCACCAACACACCATGAAAATGGGAGTCGAATTCATATCGACTCCCATATTAATTCATTCCAAGTTGATATTACCTGACTATTTTACTACAATATTCAGAAGTTTATTCTCAATAAATATCTTCTTAATTATCTGCTTTCCTTCTATATGCCGATTCACGCCTTCTTCTGCAAATGCTAATTCCTCGAACTGTTCCTGACTGAGATCGGGATCGACATCCAGCGATGCGCGCACTTTGCCGTTAACCTGAACCACCATCGTAATTTGATCGCCGACAGTCGCATCTTCATCGTAATCCGGAAAATGGGAATTGAAAATCGATCCTTCAAATCCGGACTTATGATACAGTTCCTCGGCAAGATGCGGCGTAATCGGCGCCATCAGCCAGAGCAATTTCTTAATTGCGAAAAAGAAAACAGTGCTAAGCCGGCTGGATTCCAGCGCCTTGTAGAGCGTATTCAGCAGTTCCATGATGGAAGCTATTGCCGTGTTATACTTTTGTGTTTCAAAGTCTTGCCCGAATTTCTTGATGGTTTTGTTTAACCGGATATAAACATCTTTATCTATACCCTCAAGTTGTTCTTTAATAAATTCCGGGAATTCTCGTTTAGCTAAACCAGCGCAATTCGGCTCCACAAGTCTCCAGACACGCCCCAGGAATCGATGTATCCCGTTGATACCGGAATCGTCCCAGTCGCCCCCTTCCTGATAGTCACCCATGAACATCAAGTAAGCGCGGAATGTATCGGAACCGTAAATCTTGATATAATCGTCGGGGATTACAACATTCCCGTGTGATTTCGACATTTTGGCTCCGGAATTGGTGATAATCCCCTGGTGCCGCAAAACCGGATAAGGTTCCTCAAATTTCACGTACTTCTCATCATAAAGGAACATATTTATAAATCGAGCGAACATGAGATGAGTAACCGCATGCTCGGAACCTCCCACATAACGATCAACCGGCATCCACTTATCGACGATGTTCGGATTGAACGGACCCGCAGCATATTCCGGATCGAGAAACCTGAGATGATACCAGGTGGAATCCACGAAAGTATCCATGGTTTCGGTTTCCCTTTTGGCTTCTCCGCCGCATTCGGGGCAGGTGGTTTCGACGAATTCCGGTATTTTCGCCAGTGGCGAACTTCCGTCACCGGCTGGTCTGAAATCGTCGGTTTTTGGAAGTAAAACCGGCAATTCCTCCTCGGGGACTGCCACATCACCGCATTCCGGACAACGTATAATCGGAATGGGAACACCCCAGTAACGCTGGCGAGAAATCAGCCAATCCCTTAAACGATAGCTGATTGTAGCCCCTCCCCTGCCGATCTTCTCCAGATACTCAGCAACTTTTCTCATCCCCTCTTCCGAACCGAGCCCGGAATAAGCGCCGGAATTGACCATCTGTCCATACTCCGTATAGGCTTCTTCTAATTCTCCCTCAGGATTTCCGCCCTCTGGCGCAATAACCTCGCTGATCGGCAAGTTGAATTTCTTTGCAAACTCAAAATCGCGTTCATCATGACCTGGAACCGCCATCACAGCGCCGGTACCGTAACCCATCAGAACGTAATCCGCTGTCCAGATAGGAATCTTCTCGCCATTCATCGGATTTTCAGCATAGGCGCCGGTGAAAACGCCTGTTTTCTCCTTTACAGTAGATGTACGCTCGATTTCCGATTGCTTTCTGGCTTGCTCAATATATTCCCCTACAGCCTGCTTTTGGTCGGATGTTGTAATCTGTTTAACCAGAGGATGTTCCGGCGCAAGCACCATATATGTTACACCGAATATGGTGTCAGCGCGGGTGGTGAATACCGGGATATCAGCGCTGGTCGAAGTTGCTTTGAATATAATTTCGCAACCTTCGGAACGACCGATCCAGTTTTTCTGCATGGTGATAGTTTTATTAGGCCAGTCAAGTTTCTTGTGGCCCTCCAGCAACCTATCCGCATAGGCCGTGATCTTGAAAAACCACTGAGTTAAATCCCTACGGGTTACTTCATTATCACATCTCTCGCATAACCCTTCTTCGACCTGCTCATTAGCCAGAACTGTTTTACATGATGGGCACCAGTTGACCGGAGCCTTTTTGCGGTACGCCAAACCGTTTTCAAACAGTTTGATAAAAAGCCATTGAGTCCAGCGATAATATTCGGGATCGGTGGTAGCTAACTCCTTGCTCCAGTCGAACATAGCGCCGATCGACTTGAGCTGAGTGCGGATATACTCGATATTCTGTTCGGTGGAGACCGCGGGATGAACTCCGGTTTTAAGAGCGAAATTCTCCGCCGGCAGGCCGAAAGAATCATACCCCATCGGTTCAAAAACGTTGTAACCGCGCAGACGCTTATACCGCGCCCAGCTATCGGTTACACCATAATTGTACCAATGCCCGATATGCATTTTATCCCCGGAAGGATAAATAAACATCATCAGACAGTATAATTTATTCTCCGACCTGGAGAGATCGGTTTGATAAATCTTATTCTCTTCCCAGTATTTCTGCCACCTGGGCTCTATTTCATCGAAGGGATATTGTTTATGTACTTTTATGTTTTCCATTGTAATTTCAAATTTGTTTGAAATTTAAGGGTAAATCGGGTTCCGAATTTTAGTAACGCAAAACGAGGAAACCCGACACAAGCTTAACATACCCCGGATTCACCTGCGATGAATCCACCCCTCTCAAGGGGGGTGATATTTTGGGGGCTTTCGGAATCCATGTCGGGGCAAACCCGCCGACCTTCGACACATAATTATTCCCGAAGGACAAGCCTTCGGCTACGATTTAAGGATACAGGCGGTAGAGCATCCGAGGGAACGGTATCGCTTCCCGTATATGATGCAGACCACAGATCCAGGTAACTGTCCTTTCGATTCCTAAGCCGAAGCCGGAATGAGGTACCGACCCGTATTTTCTTAAATCCAGATACCAGCCATAAGCCTCTTCCGGCAGATTCTCCTCGCGAATTCGTTTTATCAATAAATCATAATCGTCTTCTCTTTGTGATGCGCCGATAATCTCGCCATATCCTTCCGGCGCAAGCAGATCCGAGCACAAAACCAGTTCGGGATTATCGGGATGACGCTTCATATAAAACGCCTTTGCCTGCGCAGGATAGTTGATAACAAATATCGGCTTATTGTATTTTTCGGTCAATATAGTCTCATCATCACCGCCGAGATCCTCGCCCCATTTAATATCGCTTCCCATTTCTTGCAGCATTTTTATGGTATCATCGTAAGAAAAGCGATGAAACGGTTTGGTTATATTCTCCAATTTAGAGATATCGCGCTCCAAACCTTCAAGCTGTGATCGACACCTGTCAAGCACCCGCAAGACCAAATAACATACATAATCCTCTTGAATATCGATATTCTCATCATTATCGCAGAACGCAACCTCGCCTTCCACATGCCAGTATTCCGACAGATGGCGTCTGGTTTTCGATTTTTCCGCTCTGAACGAGGGACCAAAACCATAAACTCTGCCGTGCGCCATACATGCGGCTTCCAGGTAAAGCTGTCCTGTCTGGGCTAAGAATGCCGTTCCGAAATCGTAATACTCGGTTTCAAAAAGCGTAGATGCCGTCTCCCCTATCGAACCGGTTATCAGTGGGGTGTCAATCAGAATAAATCCGTTATCATAAAAATAATCACGTGTCGCTTTTATAATTTCGTTGCGCACCTGCATTATCAAATGCTGGCGGGACGACCGTAGCCACAGATGCCGCCGTTCCAGCAGGAAATCTACTCCATGTTCCTTTGGTGTGATGGGATAATCCTGTGCAATCTGGACAATCCTGATATGATTTACATCCAGTTCGTAACCGCCCGGAGCTCTCTTTTCAGCCCTGATTTTACCGGTTACTTCCAGCGATGATTCCTGAGTCAAATCGGAGAATTTACTCCACTCTTCTTCGGGAAGCTCAACTTTGACCATGACACACTGCACATAGCCAGTACCATCGCGGACTATCAAAAAACGGATTTTACCGCTTTTTCGCTTGTTGTAAAGCCAGCCTTTGACCGTAACTTCTTCACCCACATGATCTTTAAAGTCTTTTATGTAAACCCAACTCATTATTAGCTCCGGTAAACAATAACCTTATCTCTATCATCTCTAATCATCCAGTTAATCAACATGGAAACCAAACTGATCAATAGAGAACCTATCAACGCCGCCCAAAATGAATCAACACTGAAGCCCGATATTATCGCAGATGCCAGATAGAGTATTAAGGCATTGATAATAAAGTAAATTAATCCGAGTGTCAGAATAAACAGCGGCAATGTGAACAATATTAAAATCGCCCGGATTATCGGTCCAAAAACGCCGATGAATAAACTGGTCAGGACCAGCGCTCCGAATGAATCGTATTCAATCCAGGGCAGAATCTCCACCACTAAAGCGATTGCTAAAGTATTAACAATCCAATTTATAACAAAATTCTTCATAAAATCACCGAATTACTTTTGAAGTTTCACTTAAAGAATTGTAGCTCTTAATTATATTCGATTTGAATCGCTCAAATTGTCCTAATCCCTTCAATTTTAATAAAATCGATAGCGGAGTGTCAAATAAATAAATCGGGATTCTTTCCCCGGTCATCTTTTGACGAGCCGAATCAGGCGGATACAATCCGCTTTTCTTAAAAAATGTATATCCATACTTGTATCCGCATTCCAATGCTGTCTCTATAATTTTGAGATTATATCTACCATAAGGATAACAAATAGAATCAACCTGGCTCTGACAAACATCTTCGAGTATCTTCTTGGACTCAGTTAATTCACGCTTCATTTCAGATTCGGGCAAATTCGTCAGGTTTCGATGTGAATGAGAGTGAGAACCTATTAGAAAACCTGATTTATTTAATTCCATGATCTGCTGACGATTAAGATGTTTGAATCTCCCGGCGCCCGGATATACATCCCAGCTTGATGTTTTCCCGATATATTTGGTCGGGATAAACACCATTGCTCTGAAACTCGTTATCTCCAGAATCGGAAGAGCATTAGTGTAAACGGAATCATAACCGTCGTCGAAGGAAATTTCAAACTGCTCATCAGGGCATTCATATTGAATGCCCTTGAGTAGTTGTACAATCCGCCGAAAACCGCCAACGGTGGTTCTTGTCAAGCCCCATTCGAAACGGTTATCAATCTTGTGAAAAGCCAGCGGAACCGGCATGCTACTCGTACGGGATTAGTTCTTCTTGTTCCACTCTACCCAGCGCCGCAATATTCAGCAAATCAGGATTGAGAACCTCTTCGGCAACATCCAATATCTCCTCTTTTGTAACCCGGTCAATCGCCGCTATGGTCTCATCAATATTTATGTAATCGCCTAACAATATTTCGTGCCGAGCCATCCTATTCATTCTATTGGAGGTATTCTCAAGCCCAAGCACCAGGTTTCCCTTTAATTGCGATTTGGAGTAGTAGAGTTCTTTATCGGTAAGTTTCTTGTGTTTGATTCCATCAAGCACCTGATAGATCAGCTCCAGAGTTCTTTGAACCTGTCCGGCTGAAGTGGCGAAATAAACCCCCATTATTCCTTCATCCATGAAAAAATCCATGAAAGACGATATAGTATAGACCAAACCGGCTTGCTCGCGCACAGTCTGAAACAGCCTGGAGCTCATACCTCCGCCAAGTACATTATTGAGGATTAACAGGGCATTCCGGCGTTCGTCATCGAACGTGTACGTAGGTAATCCCATACTGACATGCGCCTGTGCAATATCTTTTGCAAAACAGTTCGTCCGTCCTTTTTTGGGGCTTTTTTTACGATTGGTCATTTTGGAATGATTACTGTTCTTTATCTTGAAATGATCTTCGACCATTTTTAAAAGATCGGAGTGTTTTAAATTTCCGCAAGCGGTAATAATCATACGATTTGCAGTATAATTATTATCCATGAAAGATACCATATCATCACGGCTGAAATTGCTTACGGTTTCGGTAGTTCCTAAAATCGGGAATCCCAGGGAGTTAGAATCCCAGTACGCTTCGGCAAATAGGTCATGTATCAGTTCGGAGGGAGCATCCTGCACATCGTGAATCTCCTCGATAACAACCCCTTTTTCCTTCTTGATATCATCGTCCAAAAACAAGGAATTGAGCATTACATCGGAAAGCACATCTATAGCATTCAACGGATGTTCATCCAGAACTTTGGCGTAAAAACAAGTTTGCTCCCTGCTGGTGAATGCATTAAGGTGGCCACCCACCGATTCTAAAGATGCTGCAATCTCCTGCGCACTCCGACGGGGGGTGCCCTTAAACACCATGTGTTCGATAAAGTGTGATATACCATTTACATTGGGTGTTTCGTCTCGGCTACCAACATTCACCCAGGCTCCGATAGAAACCGAGCGAACGGTTGGAATTTCTTCGGAAATAACTCTTATTCCGTTCTCGAGTACAGTTTTTTTGAATTCCGTTGTCAAATTAGGCTCCCTTTATATTGCCAGGGTATAAAGCAGTTATTGATCCGGTTCCGAAGATAGAGAGACCGATACTTTTATTTATGCAGCCGAAGGACAAGCACGCCAGAGGCGCATAAACCTTCGGCTACGAATTTTTTGATGCGATTGTCGAAACCGTCCCGATCGCCTACCGCAGAATGCGGGATTTCATCGAGGCGCTTCGCCAAAGTTTCGGCCAAAGCGACTTTGTTTCCGATATCGGTTCGTTGGCTTTATCGCTTAACTTCTTCGGTTGAAACCTGCTTTTTGGATAATTTAATCTTGCCGGAAGGATCGATTCCGATAACCTTCACAGTCATCTTATCGCCAACTTTACATACATCCTCAACTTTCCCCACTCGACGGTTTTCCAGCTCGGATATATGCACCAAACCGTCGGTTCCCGGGAGGATTTCAACAAAAGCGCCGAAGCTTGTAATTCCTCTTACCACGCCATCATATACTTTACCAACTTCCGGTTCTTCAACGATCTCTTCGACCATACGCTGAGCCAATTCGCCTGCACGCTGGTCAACCGAAGCAATCAGCACCATTCCGTCATCCTCGATATCGACCTTAGCGCCCGATTCTTCGATAATCCTTCGAATATTCTTACCGCCAGGACCGATAACATCGCCAATTTTCTCCTTGTTGATTTTCATAAAGATTATCCTCGGAGCGTACGGCGATAATTCCGTTCTGGGTTTGGAGATAGCCTTTTCCATCTCGTCAAGTACATGGAATCGCGCTTTTTGAGCTTTGCCCAGTGCCTCGGTGATAATATCGAAACCTATACCGGAGATTTTAACATCCATCTGAAACGCGGTGATTCCCTCGCGAGTGCCGGTTACTTTGAAATCCATGTCTCCAAGGTGGTCTTCTACTCCGAGTATATCGGTAAGGACTTTATAAATATCGGACTCCTTAACCAGCCCCATTGCAATTCCGGCAACCGGCAACTTAATCGGGACGCCTGCATCCATCAAAGCAAGCGTTCCACCGCACACGGTAGCCATGGAAGAGGAGCCATTGGATTCCAGAATATCCGAAACCAGTCTTATTGTATACGGAAAACCGGTATCCGAGGGAACAATCGGTTCGATCGCTCTTTCTGCAAGCGCTCCGTGCCCGATTTCACGCCGGCCGGGACCGCGGATCGGCCTGGCTTCGCCAACGCTGTAAGATGGGAAGTTATAATGAAGCATAAAGCTTTTAAATGTTTCACCTTCGAGATCGTCGATTTTCTGCTCATCCATCTTAGTTCCGAGAGTAGCTGCCACCAGCGCTTGAGTTTGTCCTCGCGTAAAGATAGAAGAGCCGTGAGTTCTCGGGAGGACGCCTATTTCGCAGGTAATTGGGCGAACATCATCCATCCCGCGACCATCCATCCTGCGCTCCTCCTGAATTATTATCCGTCGCATATCCTCTTTTTCGATCTCCTTGATGATGGCTTCAATATGATGCTCATTTTCGGGATATTTCTCGGCAAGGGCTTCGATAGCATCATCCTTAATCTTTTTGATAGCTTCATAATGTGCTTGCTTTTCCTGAAGCTGGTTAGCCTGAAGCACCTTATCTTTAGTAAGTTGGGTAACTTCTTCTTCCAAACCTTCAGGAAGCGCAGGAGGTATAAATTCAACTTTAGCTTTGCCAACCTTGGCAGTTAGCTGCTCGATGGAGTCGATAATTTTATTGATCTCACTGTGGGCAAATTTGAGCCCCTCCACCAGTTCTCCTTCGCTGACCTCTCGGGTGCCGCCCTCCACCATGTTGATGTGATCTTTGGTTCCCACGACAACCATATTCATATCAGTTTCTTCCAACTGAGTGAAAGTGGGGTTGGCGACCAATTCGCCATTAATCCTTCCTACTCTGACAGCTCCTATGGTGGCAGTAAAGGGAATATCCGAAAGAGCCAAAGCGGCGGATGCTGCATTGATACCAAGGACATCGCCATCGTTTTCCTGGTCAGCAGAGAGAACCGTGATAAATACCTGGATTTCGTGATTAAATTTGTCAGGAAACAAAGGTCTAATCGGTCTGTCGATCAAACGGGCGGAAAGTATCTCCTTTTCGGAAGGTCTTCCCTCTCTTTTGAAAAATCCCCCCGGTATTTTACCGGCGGCGTAAGCTTTCTCGCGATAGTCGACCGTGAGGGGAAGGAAATCCTGAGTTTCATCCCTCGGCTCGTCTGAGACTACCGCAGCCATGACAACGGTATCACCGTATCTAATCCAGACCGCACCATTGGCTTGCCTGGCAACCCTGCCGGTTTCAATTGACATAGGTTTATCATTAATAATGGTTTCGATTTGTTCAACCATAATATCCTCTTATAAGGGTAAAAAATCCTGAAAGATTATCGACGTAACTCCAGCTTGTCGATTAATGCTCTGTAAGCTTCAATGTCTGTGGATTTAAGGTAATTTAGAAGGCGTCTTCTTTGCCCCACAAGTTTGAGCAGCCCCAGACGAGAGTGATGATCTTTCTTATGTGCTTTCAAATGCTCGGTTAATTCCGCTATTCTCTCGGTTAACAAAGAGACTTGTACTTCGGTAGAACCTGTATCCTTTTCATGGAGTTGATACTCTTGTATCAGCTTCTCTTTTCTTTCTTTAGATAAAGGCAATCTATTCTCCTTTATAATTAGTCCAAAATGAATAATCTACTATTATAGTTTAATCGCTTTATGTTGTCAATTTAATTTTTTGTTTGCCCAGATAGTCGCTTATTGATTTTTCGTCCTCTTTGATCTGATTCACCAGTAAATCGGTATTCTCGAACTTACGGTCGCCTCGGAAATATTTTAGTACGAAAACCTTGAGGAAATCGCCGATTTTAATATCCAGCCTGCAAAAGCAAGCGATTTCGATCACCATTTCATTCTCCCCGAACGTAGGCCTGGTTCCGATATATAGCATCCCGCCAAGACGTTCATCTGTATGCTCAATCATGCAGGCATAAACTCCGGATGGAGGAACCAGCTTTCTTTTTCTAAGTTTGAGATTGATGGTGGGGTAGCCCAATTCCGTTCCAACTCCCCTACCCCCTATTATTTCACCATACAAAGGATACGGATGCCCCAGCATCTTCTGAGCGCTCTCGAAATCACCGTTTAGCAACTCGGAACGTACTTCCGAACTCGAAACCATATCTTTATCCATCCGTCTAACAGGTTCCACCACATCAAGTTCGACCTTGCGAGACGGAAGCTTCTCCCGAAGGAAGTTTACATCCCCTTCCCTATTCCTTCCAAAAGTATGGTTAATCCCGATTACTATATGCTTAGCCTTCAAGCGTTTCAACAATACTTCATCGAGAAACCAATCAGCGCTGTACTGGGAAACAGCCTTGTTAAACGGAAAAAGTACAACCACCGGAACCTGATATTTCTCCAGTATATCAAGTTTTTCGGCAGTAATACTGAGAAGTTTGGGTGCGTAATTCGGAGTAAGCACATGTAACGGATGAGGTTGAAATGTTACTAAAACCGGCACGGAATCGTTCTCTTCAGCGATTGCGTACATTTTATGTAATATGCTGATATGCCCCTTGTGTACACCATCGAAATTACCGATAGTCAAGGTAGTCGGTTTATCGAACTTGAAATTATCATCCAAAATGTTGTGAATTACTTCCATTCGGGGATTACCCTCAAATATTTGAACTCCGTACTTTCGGGATGCCTTCGAGCGATTAATGCCAGCGGTCTGTTTTGGTGCATTAGCAATGCTTTATCATCTCCCGAAGCGGTAAGCTGCGAATCCTGGTTAAAGATATATTTTAACTCAATGCCGTTCAAGATCTTTTGCATCGCTATTTCATCTACGTCGATTTTATCGAGACATGAGGTTATATAGCCGATATCCGCAAATGGCGGGGCATCGAATCTCTCCAGTTGCTCCGGAGTATAACAATCCTTTAGTTCTATGTGACCAATAGATAACCGCCTGAGTTTTTGCAACGTTCCCCCGACTCCGAGTAATTCTCCCAGATCACGAGCGATACTTCTGATGTAAGTGCCGCTGCTGCAATGAATTTTCAATTCTATTTCCGGCAGGTCAATCCGAACGCTCTCGATTGAATGAACGAAGACTTTCCGCGATTTTAGTTTGAAATCCTTGCCTTTTCTGGCATGCGCATATGCCGGTTTACCCTGCATTTTAACTGCGGAGAATCTGGGTGGAACTTGCTCTATCTCGCCGATAAATCGTTGTAAGGTATCATTTATCTCAGAATCGCTGAAACAGATATCTTTATTTTCTTCTAAAATCTCTCCTGTTATATCATCCGTATCGGTTTTTAAGCCCAATTTAAAAGCGGCATGATATGATTTCGGGAGGTCAGAGAAAATCAACGCCAATTTGGTTGCGGCTCCTGAACATAGAATGAGAACGCCTTCAGCCAGAGGATCAAGGGTGCCGGTATGTCCAATCTGTTTGATACCCCATATTTTCTTTACATACCGAATCACATCGTAAGAGGTCCACCCGACCGGTTTATGAATGCACAATATTCCGCTATTGTGCACCGTCAAGCATTCTCTTGAGGTCTTCAAGGATGGATTTTTTAGCATCTTCTAAAGTGCCATAATATGAACAACCTGCTGCATGACAATGTCCTCCACCGCCATATTTTCTGGCAATATCAAGGATACTGTAACCTTCACGGCATCGGAATCCTACTCGTATCTCATTATTGTCCAGGTCCTTAAAAAGAAGTCCGGCTAATACGCCGTCAATATAAAGTCCATAGTCTATTAAACCCTCAATCGCGGGGGGCTGGGCGTTAGTTTTCCTGAGGTCATCGTCGGTAACGGTCAGAAAACAGACCCTGTTATCCAGGTGCATTTCCATATTGCGTAATACTTCACCGCGAAGCTTCAGGGCGGATAACGGATAGTTATAGTAAGCATTATCAGCGATATATGTAGGATCGGCGCCATGTTCCATGAGTTCAGCGCAAGTTCTCAACGCTTCGGGAGTGGTACAATCATGACGAAATCTGCCGGTGTCGGTATATATAGCCAGAAAAACCGCATCTGCTGTCAATTTGTTGGGCGACAGGTTGTTAATTTTAAAGAGCTCATAGATCATCTCGGCAACGGCTGCCCTCGTTTTATCAATGTAATTGATGGTTCCGAAATTCTGATTATCCTGATGATGATCAATATTCACAATCGGCACATCTTCAGGGATATAATCACTCACCCATCCTATCCGGTTGATATTAGGACATTCAACCACGATAACCAGGTCCGGGTCTATTTTTTCGGCGTGGGCTTCATCTGTAATTATAATGCGGTCCGGATCGACAAATCGATACTTCTTAGGAATTTCGCCGTCATTATAAATCCAGTATTTTTTGTTAAATAACTTGAGGAGTTCTCCCAGAGCGATTTGGGAGCCAACCGAATCACCATCGGGATTCTGATGAGATGTAATAAGAATATGTTTTGATTTTTCAATCTGAAGATTGATCTCTGTCAGTATTTGCTGATCCTGATTCTCGTTCCTGGCGTTCTTCATTGATAATGTTTAATAATTCGTTTACTCTCAAGCTATTCTCGAGGCCCTTATCAAAAATAAAGGTGATCTCCGGGGTATGACGTATTCCGAGTTTTTTTCCGATTCTGGATTGAATAAAGGTTCTGCTGCGTTTCAGCGCCTGCCTGCTATTCTTCTGTTCCTCTTCTGAGCCCAACACCGTATAAAAAATCTTAGCGAATTTCAGATCATCGGAGATCTCCACTCTGGAAAATGTCACAAAGCCGATTTTAGGATCCTTAACCTCGTGTTGCACGGTCTCCGCAACATCTCTTAATATCTGGTCTGCAACTCTTTCTGTTCTATGGTATTTCATAATAATTCAATCTGGTAGTCAATGATACTTATAAAACCGTTGGTCGAAAGTTTGTCAACAATCTTGTTAAGCACCCGGTTCGCGTATTTTTTATCATTACTGACAATGGAGACACCGAGCAATGCCCGCTGCCAGAGATTCTGATTATCAACTTCGGCGATTGATACGTTGAAATCGCCTCGGATTTTATCTTTAATACTCCTGAGAATCATCCTCTTGGTCTTCAACGAGTTGCTCTCGGGTATAAATATTTCCAAGCTCAGGAGACCTACTACCATATATTAGACTTTTGAACCGGCCTCTACGGCAGAGTCCAATTTACGGGCAATTTTCCGGGACTCGATAATTTCCAGGATATCGCCTACTTTAAGATCGTTATAGTTTTCAATACCAATTCCGCATTCGTAGCCGGATTCAACGGTTTTAACATCGTCTTTGAAACGTTTCAAGGAATCGATTCGCCCTTCGTACATCACAATTCCATCCCTCACTACCCGAATCTCAGCGCCTCGTTTCACCTGTCCGGATTTCACGTAAGAGCCTGCAATAGTACCTACTTTAGGAACCCGGAACAGGTCTCTAACTTCAACCACGCCGATTACATCTTCCACAACTTCCGGCTCAAGAAGTCCTTCCAGAGCTTTCTTGATATCCTCTTCGGCTTCATAAATAACGCGGTACAGGTGAATTTCGACACTTTCCCTGTCAGCGATCTCTCTGGCTCTGATCTCAGGTCTCACATGGAAACCGATAATAACAGCATCAGAAGCGGATGCCAACAGCACATCGGACTCGGTAATGGCTCCCACTCCGGAACGAATTACTTCGACTTTAACTTCCTCGGTTGAGAGCTTCTGCAGAGTGTCGGATAGGGCTTCCACCGATCCGTCAACATCACCTTTAATGATAAGGTTCAGGCTCTTCATGGAACCTTCTTTGATCCTATCATAGACGTCTGTTAATGAAACCGGTTTGGTTTTACGCATATCCTGCTCACGTTTAAGCCGCTGCCGTTTCTGAGCTATCTCCCTGGACTGCACCTCATCTTCAACGCCGATGAAGCTATCGCCGGCTTGCGGTAGTCCGGAGCAACCCAGAATCTGCACCGGAGTTGAAGGACCCGCCTCCTGTATCGCTTCGCCCCGGTCATTAAACATAGCGCGAATTTTACCGCACTGGGGACCTGTCACAAAGCAGTCGGCGATTTTTAGTAACCCATTCTGTACGATAACATTAATAACCGGACCGCGTCCCCTATCAAGTTTAGATTCCAGAACAACACCCACAGCTTTTCGATCGGGATTCCCTTTTAATTCCATCATTTCTGCTTGCAGCAGAATCATTTCCAATAGCTGGTCGATACCCATTCCGGTTTTCGCGGAAATGGCGCAGACGATAGTTTTTCCGCCCCAATCTTCAGCAAGCAGGTTGTGGTGCGCAAGCTGAGTTTTAACCGCGTCGGCATCGACACCGGGGAGGTCCATTTTGTTTATAGCGACGATAATCGGAACGCCCGCCGCGCGTGCGTGGTCAATCGCTTCGATTGTCTGAGGCATCACATTGTCATTGGCAGCCACAATAAGCACAACGATATCAGTAACCTGTGCGCCTCTTGCTCTCATGGCGGTGAACGCCTGGTGACCCGGTGTGTCAATGAATGCGATACTCCCTCCATCGGTTCTAACTTCATAAGCTCCAATATGCTGAGTTATACCGCCCGACTCACCGCCTGCAACATTCGTCCTGCGGATATAGTCAAGTAAAGTGGTTTTGCCATGGTCAACATGTCCCATAATCGTAACGATAGGCGACCTTGGCTCGGTATTCCCCGCTTCCTCCTCTTTATCCTCGGCTAAATCGGCTGCGATTTCCTTTTCTTCCTTAATGTCGTATCCGTATTCCATAGCGACGGTGCTGATGGTATCGATATCAAGACGTTGATTGATGGTAGCCATAACTCCCAGCGACATCAGCTTGGCGACCAATTCATTCGGTTTGATATTCAACCGATTCGCCAGCTCGTTAACGGTCATATATTCAACGACAGTAATAACATTAGCAATCTTCTCCTCAGTCGCTTCCGATTTCGCATCCCGTTTATGGCTATGTTTCGGCCTTTTGCCGCCGTCTATTGCCGAAAGAGTTTTCTTAATAGATGCTTCAACGTCCTTATGGTCTACACGAGGCTGACCCTTTTGGCTTTGGGGCTTTTTCCGTTTGCGAGGACCTCTGCGCTGAAACCCTTCCTTGGCAAGTTTCTCCAGCCTTTTCTTGCTAACCTCAAGAGCCTCTTCATCATCCTGCTTCTCCTTGCCCGCCTTGCTTCTCTTAGCGGCGCCGGCAGCGATCCTTTTCTTGTGAGCAATCTCCTTTTTAACCGTCTCCTTCTCCTCTTCCAGCTTGTTATCGACCGCCGTTTGCATCTCAGGCGTGAACACGCTCATGTGACTCTTCGGTTGGAACTGCAATTCCCGCAGGATCTTCAGCATCGCCTCGCTGGACAACTTATATTCCTTTGCTGCTTGATATATTCTTTTTGATGCCATTACTATCTATCACCTCCTGCAGAAAATAGGTTCAACAGATACCTGTTATTCTTCCTTATCGGAAGTTTCTACAATTTCATCCTCTTCATCTTCCGATAAATCCTTATTTTCCTCTGGTTCTTCAGTCTCTTCTGTTTCTTCGGTCTCTTCTGTTTCTTCGGTCTCTTCGTCTTCGTAAGCGAACCCGGAATCCATGTCGTCTACGCCCATTTCCAGTTTACGTTTTTGAATCGCTTCTTCTGCCTTCTCAATTAGCGCCTGCGCTTTTTTCTGACCGATTCCCTCTACTTCCAGAAGCGAATCGATAGGAGCGCTAACTATGTCCTGCGCGGTATCGAACCCCGCATCCGAAAGGTTAAGCTGCATCCGAGTGGTAATTCCTTCCATCTGATCGATGTCCACCTTCTCCATCTCCTCCGCTTCTTTCATTGCCTTGTATTCGGTCTCCGAAAGAATGTTGATTTTCCATCCGGTCAGCTTAGCTGCCAGACGGGCATTCTGCCCGGCTTTACCGATCGCCAGTGAGAGTTTTTCATCATCCACCACCACCGTCATTCTATCCTCGCCGGGAAAGGTTTCGATGTTGACGATTTTAGCTGGCGCAAGAGCCTTTGTTACAAAAACCTGGGGTTGACCGCTCCAGAGTACGATATCAATTCTCTCGTTGTTGAGCTCGCGTACGATGTTCTGTACTCGCGATCCCTTAACGCCTACACAGGCTCCGACCGGATCGATACGTTCATCGTGCGAAACTACGGCAATTTTGGAGCGTTCGCCGGATTCCCGCGCAATCGCCTTAATCTCTATCACTCTTTCAGCTATCTCGGGAACCTCAAGTTCAAAGAGCTTCTGCAGGAACTCAGGCCTGGAGCGGGATAAGGTGATCTGCGGTCCTTTGCTGGTACGTTGGACATCGATTATGACAGCGCGTATTCTGTCACCTTGCCGGTACTTCTCTCTATAGATCTGCTCTTTTGCCGGCAGCAAAGCTTCTGTTTTACCCAGATTTACCAAAGCATTACCTTTGTCCAATTGCTGCACGGAACCTGTCACCAACTCACCGACCCTGTCTTTGTATTCATTAAATGTCATCTCGCGTTCAGCCTCGCGCACGCGCTGGATCATTATCTGTTTGGCTGCCGCTATTGCGTTTCTCCCGAAATCTTCGAAAGGAATTTCAATGTCGATCTCATCGCCGATCTCGGTTTCCGGATCGTCTTCCAACGCTTCGGTCAAAGAGATTTCCGTCAAAGGATCTTCAACTTGTTCCACCACCTTCTTGGTTTGAAAGACATGAATCTCACCCTTCTCGGGTTCAACTTCAACCGAGATATTGTCCGAGACGCCGAATTTCCGCTTCGCAGCCGACAACATCGCGGCCTCAATAGTATCGATCACGTATTCAACGCCAATATTCTTGTCCCGAATAATCTGGTTAAGAGCTTCCAAAATATCGTAATTCACTAACTCATCCTCCGAGAATCCCAAATCTTATTGAGAGTTCAATAAACTAATTTCCCCTTAAGAATATTATCCCATTCCAAAAAGGCATCTTGCTCCTTTAATGAAAGAGTTAATCCGCTGGCGCTACATTCTTTTATCACGCCGTTTAGTTCTTGTTTCATATTTTCTTGCCTATTTAAAAATAGTCTTACCTGATTTCCGATATTTCTGCGAAAATCGCGTTCGGTTTTCAAAGGTCTATCCAATCCGGGCGACGATACCTCAAGGCAATATCTTCGATTAAATAAATCAACCGAATCGAATTCGAACTCAACTGCACGGGAGATATCAGCGCAGTCATCGACGGTCACTCCATCTGCTCTGTATACATAAATCCTTATGACCGGTTTTTTTGCAACGGAGATCGTTAGATCGACCAGTTCGAATCCGCTTGCGTCCAAAATCGGTTGTACAATGTCCAATATTTCGTCCCTCTTATCCAGCATTTAAGAGAAAACTCCTCAAATTATTCAATTCACCCCAGCGTTATTATTTTTAAACTAAGAAATTACACAATCCCACTGAGGTACAAAGAATTTAAAAAATGGAAAAAGCTTTTCCAAAACTTTAAATATAGAAGATGCGATTATGGATTGCAAGTAAAAAATTAATCGCGGGATTCAGCCTCAGCGGTTTCATCGATGAATCGTAGGCTATTAAAAACAGTTTGGAAGTCCATTTTGTTCAACTGGTAAAATTCCCGTTCACATACCGCATATAGCATTATGAGCCAATCATTGTGTTTATATAATGCCACCTCAATGATATTATAATCCTGTATTAATTTCACACCACCGTCCCGCTGCCAGTTGACATCTCTACCGGACGTATCCAAAAATCTTTTGTACTTGTGTTTGAACTGCAATCGTTTGGAGTCCATTTTATTTGCATGAACCATAACGCTGTCAAGTAAATCGGTGTCGGAAAGAAGTTCTGTGCTCAACACAATCTCACTTTTTGATGTAACCGTATAAAGTTGATCTATAAGCCATCGGGAATATTCCTCGATTGATAAATCAGTCGAATCGGCAAAAATGGTGACTGTCGGGATGGTATATTCCCCGCCCATTCTCTTAATTGTCTGATTTACCTTAAAATTCTTCTTGGTTGCAATAAGTCGCTGATAATTGGTTTCATCGTCCTTATCTTTTAACCTTTTCAGTTTCCAGCCTTCGGGAAACTCCACGCTAAAATCCAATCTATTGTCTATATAAATGGAATCTTCCTTTACCTCGCCGGTTTTAGCTGCTTGAGCGGAGCCGAATGAGACCAAAAGCAGCAACGCCGTTATATATGTGATTATACCTTTCATAGCCAATCTCCTTATGAATATCATTTAATGTTAACTACGTTATGTATTGAATTTTGTTTCAAAATGCACTGTTAAAAACCTCGTTTTCGTGTGTTTTTAGGTACATTATCGCCCGGAATGGGATAATGCTTGCTAAAGCAGGCAGTGCAGAATTGATCGGGAGGCCTTTTACTGATTGAAAGCAAACCTTTTATCGATAAATACTCCAGAGAATCGACCTTTAGAATTTTCCGGATTTCTTCAACCGAATGCTTGTGTGCGATAAGTTCCTCGAATGTCGGTATATTAACTCCATAGAAGCACGGCGAGATAATCGGCGGGGAACTTACCCTGAAATGGATCTTTTTGGCTCCGGCTTCTCTGAGTATTTTCACAATCTTTCGGGAGGTTGTTCCCCGAACGATCGAATCATCGACCAGAACTATTGACTTTCCCTCTAAAACACCCTTGACCGGATTGTACTTGATGAGGGCATCGATATCCCTGATACTCTGTTTGGGCATGATAAAGGTTCTACCCACATAATGATTTCTTATCAGACCGATCTCGAATTTAATACCTGAGCCTTCGGAATAGCCGAGAGCATGAGTGTTGGAGGAATCGGGTACGGAAAT
The DNA here is from genome assembly GCA_014730175.1 of Candidatus Zixiibacteriota bacterium. Classification (GTDB taxonomy): domain Bacteria; phylum Zixibacteria; class MSB-5A5; order UM-FILTER-46-8; family UM-FILTER-46-8; genus WJIR01. Next base: position 4,400 of record WJIR01000158.1, on the reverse strand, counting down.
AACCAGCTCCGCATCGACCGGATACTCCCATGCCAGTCGTCTGCCAAGCTTTCTTCTCAGTTTGTCAACATTCTCGTTGAAAATGCGAGAATCCGGACGGGAAAAATAGACATATTCGAATATGCACATAGCCGGGCGTTTTTGCGGTCTCTGATAAGCCGTCTTGGGTCCCTGCTCATCGATTACCAGAATTTCACCCGGCTCCACATCCCTCAAGTATCTGGCTTTCATAATGTCGAAGGCGCAGGTTTCCGATGCTACAATATATCCGCTTCGCACTTTGCCCAGACTGAGAGGTCTTACTCCATGAGGGTCGCGGGCGGCAATAATCTTATCGGGAGTGATGAGGACCAATGAAAAAGCGCCCTTGACCTTTCTTAATGCTTTGGCTAAACGTTGGACAATATCGGACTCTTTAGAATTGGCTATTAGATGTAAGAATACTTCCGTATCGGAATCGGTTCGGAAAATGGCTCCGGATGCTTCCAGTCTTCTGCGGAGGCTATCATAGTTAGTCACATTTCCGTTATGGCCTATCCCTATCTCGCCTCCCCAGTAGGTTGAGAATAGCGGTTGGATATTAGTTTGGTCGGATGCGCCGGTGGTGGAATACCGGTTGTGTCCGATTGCCATGTTGCCCTTAAGGGTCTCAAGTTGATGTTTGTTGGAAAATACAGTTGCGACCTCGCCCATACCCCGGTGGAAAGAGAAGTCACCGTTGTCGCTGGCGATAATTCCAGCAGACTCCGCGCCGCGATGTTGAAGGGCGTAAAGCCCCAGATAAGCATACTGTGCGGCTTTCGGTAACCCATATATACCGATGACGCCGCAATTCTCTCTTAATTTTCTATTAAACAAAAATCTATTTCATTTTTAAGAGTTCAAATCAAATTCCACCGGTAACTCTTTGTTAACCTCCACTGAATCTAATCCAACGCTGGTATTTAATGCAATAACTTTTACGCCTTCATAGTATGCTTCATATAATGTATCCGCAAATACAGGATCGATCTTCCTGTCGGGTGAGAATGATTCGATACCGTTCCTGAAGATGATGAATACAATCGCCGTGTTATAGCCATGCATCAACGCTTCGCGTAGTGTCAATAGATGTTTTACTCCCCGCTTAGTGGGAGCGTCCGGGAAAAAGGCTTTACTGCCGATTGCCTTGGTAACTGATTTCACTTCAACAAGGGTTTGCTTCCGGTCATCAGTTCCAATCAGGAAATCTATCCTGCTATCTCGAAATTCGAACTCAGTTTTGATGGATGTGCAATCAGCAAAGCTTTCTATTGACTTCGTTTCCAGAACCTCTCGAAAGACCTTATTAGCGAAAGAGGAATTGATCAGCGCGAAACCAGTATCGATTTTCCCCAGGATAATATCGTACCGGGTGCGTCGTTTAATATCGGAAACCGGGCGGAGATACAATCGCAGGTCAGGCGCTAAAACAGTGTCCAACCTTCCCGGATCATGCAGGTGCGCCAACGTAACGCAACCGTTTACTTCCACGCGGCAGGTGAACCTGTTGATCCTTTCGAGGAAACGGGCTTCAATCAGAGGGAAATCGAACAGCAAAGCTTTCTATTGCTTCCAGTTTTCAATAAGATTTATCAATAGACGGATTCCGAATCCGGTAGCACCCTTGCGGAAAAGCTCTTCATCCGAAGAAGCATAGTCAACATTGGCGATATCGATATGCGCCCATTTGTAATCGGTAGTGAACCTTCCGAGGAATTTCGCTGCGGTGATGGAGCTGCCTTCGGGACCGGCGCTGTTTTTGATATCAGCCATATTCGATTCGATCATCCTGTCGAACTCATCCCATAACGGAAACCTCCAGGCTTTCTCACCTGTATTCTCAGAAGCTCCAAGAATAATCTCGGCAAGTGAGTCATCGGGGCTGAAAACACCGCATCCCACCCTTCCTAAAGCGATCTTTATCCCGCCTGTCAACGTAGCCACATCAATGACTGCCTGCGGTTTGTATTTCCGGGCGTAGGAAAGCGCATCGGCGAGTATCAGACGCCCTTCGGCGTCGGTATTAAGTACTTCCACCGTTATTCCGCTGTGGGTTTTAATAATATCCCCCGGGCGATAGGCAGTTCCTGACGGCATGTTTTCCACGGTCGGAATTAATGCCACCATGTTTATCTTTATCCCCAATTCAATTATCGCTCTAAATGCTGACAGGATGACGCCGGCGCCGCCCATATCTTGCTTCATTTCAAGCATTTTCAAAGGCTGCTTCAACGACAAACCACCGGAATCGAAAACTACTCCCTTACCAACCAAAACCAGCGGAGCCTTTCCGGCTTTACCTCCTTTATATTCCAGAGCTATCAGTTTGGGTGGTTGCGCCGAACCTTGAGCGACACCGAGTATGGCGTTCATTCCCAGCTTTTTAAGCTCTTCTTTGCCGATAATCTCAGCTTTGACCTTCGCTCGTTTAGATAGTTTTCGCGCTTCGGTAACAAATGATTGAGTGTTAAAAGCGTTTGCCGGTGAGTTGATGATATCTCTTCCAAACCAGACAGCATCGCAAATGGCTTCAGCCTTTCTTAGCGAAGAATCGATACTCTTCAGATTTCCGGCATCAGGCGAAAGAATGGTAATGGCTTTTAGCTGGCTCTTCTTGCTGCCTTTGTTGTTCGATTTGTATCTTTCGAATTTATAGACCGCAAGTATGAAACCTTCCAGTGCGATTCCGGCGATGACTTCGGGTTTAAGATTATCGCTTACAGGCAGGGCAATGCCGATCTTTCCGCCGAGTTTTTCTGACTGACGGGCAGCAGATGCTATAGATTTCCTCAAGCCTTCCGATTTTAGATCCTTTGATGAACCGATTCCACACAGTATGATTTTTCTAAGCGGAGAATCGGGAGGTAAATTGAGAACAAAGGTTTGCGACGGGTTTGCTGAAAATTCATCGGACCTCAATGAGCCGGATATAATATTATTATGCCTTTCATCCAATTCCCGTAATCTATCGGGTAACGTCTTTGCATCGGAGTACAAAGGTATGATAAGACAGTCACCTTTGAAATTAACGAAGCTTTGCTTTGTAGCATTTATACGAAATGGCGCCATGTAATCTCCTCAGATAGTGTTTTATGGTTCATTGTAGATATAATTTATCGTCGAGGAAATCACAAGGGTATTAACATAAAGAGTTGCCACTTGGCGCCAATGCTATCATGAAGACAGTAACACGAAGATAACCTCCAACCAGTTCAGAAATTAAATATGTTGGGATCAATTATTCATTTCTGCTTCGGCAGCTTTTCTCTCCTGGGCATTGCAGTAGCCATAGAATTCCAAACGGAATGAAGCCACTTCGAATCCAATGTTCTCGGCGACTTTTTGGCACATTTTATCCGCTGGTTGGGGATTGACATCATAGACTTTTCCGCACCTGAGGCAAACGAAATGATGGTGGGGCTCAAGATTGGCGTCAAATCGGCTAAACTTCTTTCCATAGTTTAGCTCCTGAATCAAGCCTAAATCTTTTAATGTTTTCAAATTTCGATAAACAGTACCGAAACTGATTTTCGGTAGGCGTTGGCGCACTAAGTGATAGATTTCATCGGCGCGGGGATGATCTTTGGATTTAGCCAGCTCCTCCAGGACGATCGCCCGCTGCTTGGTCATACGATAACCCTGTTCCTTGATTTTCTGGTTTAACATATTATATGTTGTTTTCATGGACGTCCACCTCCAGTTCGTAATTCACACACTATATCCTTACCAAATTATGGATTAGTGGTATCAATATAAGGAATAGTTATTGATTGTCAAGAGGAAGGTTTGGCAAAATGGAAACAACTTGCTGTTGAGGAAATATTACTTCCACGACAGTGATGCTTTCGAATGGTTGGTTAGTCGCACGGTCGGTTTCCGGAGTTCGGCGATAGCCGAATGGAGAAACCCGACAATGCACCTATTGTCGGGAGGTCGGACATTTCGGCGCTGGCAGGCGGCGCCTCACCCGACAGCTTCGTATTCCCTCATCCCCTGACCCCTTCTCCTCCCGATGTGATCGGGAAATGGGAGAAGGGGAACTTTCGAATGGTCATCGGTGCAGATAATCGAAATGGTGCGTGCTGTCGGGTGCCCCCACCCGACAGAAAAAGCGCGGTAGGGTGGGTCGCCAGTGTCAACAAAAAGTAGTAACCAATCACACGCTTTAGGCAGAAGTAACCTCCGAAGTATAATCTATTTGACCCACCATTTAAGAATAAATCGAATCGGTGGGTCGAATTGTGGACATCTCGCCGGCAATGATGACAACCAGCAACGAACATCTCTACAGCTTTGGTCATTGCATTGACCCACCCTACGAAAAACTATTTCTCCCTTTCCCTCTCCCGTTCAGCGGGTGAGGGTGTTAATCCTCATTT
>WJIR01000157.1 GCA_014730175.1 Candidatus Zixiibacteriota bacterium | reverse complement strand
TTCCCCCAGGTTGATCTCATCGATCAGGTTGGTCATCCTGCCATCGGTGAGGTTAAAGGTGTAGCGGGTGGTGAATAAGAACTTGCTGCCATCGGAACATTGCGTAATCAGATCCTTGAGCGCTTTCTTGAGGTCATCATCCTTCAGCTCACTACTGTTTTTATCCTCCGCCAGCAACGATTCGAAATTATCAAATATCAGCAAGGACTTAATCTGAGATAATAGCTGCGCCAGTTGATTTATCTTCATGGTTACGGGCGCATCGGACTTAAGTATCGGATCGAATGCATCTATCCCGTTCGCCTTGAAGAAATCATTTAGCTGCATCATTATAAGTTCGGGGGTGAGGTTCTCCCGGCAATCAAAGGCGTAAATAAGCCGGAAATGTTCGGCGAGCTTTTCCACTACCTTAGAGGCTGTAACGGTTTTACCGATCCCCCCAATTCCATGCAGAACCACCACTCTCGTGCCGCGATTTAGAAAATCTTCCTTAATCCGGCGAAGTTCTGCGCGGCGCCCGATAAACTGATTCCCTAACCGCTCCAGACCGAGGAAGATGTTTTCTTTAAGGGTCAGCGGTTTACTCGGCTTGATGCCGCTGTCAGGAGCTTTAAGCTTGCTTTCGTCAATCGCCAGACAATCGGGATTGTTACTCCAAAGCACCGGCGTGGCGAATTCCACCCTGCCGAATTTATCATCCAGACGGAGGTCGCGTCGGGCGCGAGTGAGGGCGACATCGACCGGATAACCGTTGGCGATCTCGGAATATAGCTTGGTGGCGAAACTGGTGGCGGAATGGTCGGAAACCGAATACTGCATAGCGATAACGGAAGGGATTTTCTTGGTCAGCAGCGGCGTAGCCATATCCCGCAGAGCCTGCCTGCCGGAGGTTTTGGCGGTTTGGCAGCCGGAGAGAACGACCAATCGGAGCGATTTATAACCCGCCAAGAGGTCGGCGACATCGCGGTTATCGACCGGGCGGGTTTTGCCGGTGTCATTCTCCATAACCAGATAACCCCGGTCCTCATCCTCCCGATAAACTCCATGACCGGTGTAATGAAGGATATGGTGTTCTTCCTCGTCCAACCGCTCCTGGATATTCCTGAGGGAAGCTTCGTCGAGGAACTCAACCTCCATCCTGCCAGCGGCGATGGAAGAATCCAGCGCCTGAAGTATCATCACCTGTTCCTGCTCAATCTGCAGGCGTTCGTAGTCCTTTAAATCCAAAGGGCTGGATACCACCGCCAGAATCCTGATTTTGCCCTCGATCGGTGGTTTATCATCGGTTTCCAGTCCTTCCAATGAGCGCGACAGATTAATTTGAGGATAAGCGCAGAGGAATTTGTCTCCATCGTAAAGGAATTCCCAGGGAAGACGGTATAACTCCGTTTGGTTGCGCTTGAAAATCAGGTTAAGGCGGATATCATCGCCCTTTTTGAGCAACGATTTGAAGTAGCCTGCAACCTCGCCGCCGAATACAGCGGAGTAAAGTTCGCTGCCGAAATTTTCGATAATGTTTGCCGATTGCCGGAAATCTTTAATCAGCATATCCTCCAGCCGTGAGAGGACATGGCGATCGATACTGTAGCGGAAATTATGTTTAGCCTGTATTGCCCCGCCATTATCTCTTATGATGGAGGTAAAGTTACCTGTGTCGTCAACTTTTTCGATATGTAGATTCAGATATTGAAAATCCGTTTTGCTTTTGGTCATAGATACCTCATATTTCGCAGGAAATCGCCCACTTTTGGGTAAGATAATTAAATTGAAAGGATAAGTCTATAAAAAAATGTTGGAAAGTTATTAATCAAGAGTCCTCGGATTGCTCCGTGGAATCCCGCATTCCGCGGACAGGTCGGGCATTCTTGTCTCCGGAATGCACAGGATTATGAATCTTCCGCGCCAAAACGGGGTTCTTTTATATTTGTAATTTAATTATATAAAGTGACAATAATGAGTAATTTTATATACTCATTTCCTACGCAATCTAACCGCCTTGACTTTGCTTATCATCCGGTTTCATTAAAACGATAGATATACTGCAACGGGCATGAATTCAATAATAGGATTACTCGCATGGCTTTGAACCCACACAGACCTTACGGTAAATTAAATTTTGTTGCTAAATTCGTATTGGACGCTAAAACAAGAATCAAGGAGATCAATATTAATTTTCCTGATCCTGTTAAGATTGAGCTTGCGTCCCTGATAAATCAACCATTAGCCGGATTGTTAGAGGAGTCGTATGTTCAGAGCTTCCAGGAATGCCTTCAAGCGGTAAGGGAAAGAAAGGAAACGAAATATCTTAAGATTGCACTGAACTTTGTTAAGGATAAGCATTTTTTGTGCAAATTATCAAAAGCCAACAAGCCGAAGTTTACTGCTGTCAATGGAGGTTTTCAGGTTACTCTATATGATATAGTGGAAATAGATGCTTTGATACAATCGCTGGATTCCGCAATCGAACTTAAAGGAATGCCGAATGTTAAGGATGATTTGGCGGATTTTCTCAATAGATTGCTTGAATTAAACGGAATCAATGGAGCAAGTATATATCTGGCAACCGGCGAATCGGGCAGTTTGAAGTTACATCTACATAAGGGATCAAAAAAGGACTCGAGAGGTAATTTGGAGGTGAGTACGATTGAGCCGCGCCTCATTCACGAATTGCAGAAAGGGAAATTGGTATTTCAAACGCAACGAAGGGACACAAGGGATAAAATGAGTGACTATTCTGAGATTAGAGGCGCGGCTTCCGTATTCATTCCTATCAGGCGAAGGGAGTCGATTGTGGGGGTTTTGCAGCTTACATCCGATACTTTGCCGGATATCCCCGAGAGTACGAAGGATTCGCTCTCAATAATAGCGGATAGAATTCAGGAAGTGATAATCGAATAATACCGGAAATTTACTAAATATTAGATTTTGACTCCAGCAAGATATTCTCGGCTGCCGATTTACCGGCAAGCCATCCGGTGGAAAATGCGGCTTGAAGATTATATCCGCCGGTATCGGCATCGATATCGATAACCTCTCCACAAAAATACAGTCGTTCGATCAATCTCGATTCCATTGTTCTGGGATCGATTTCTTTTAAATCAACGCCTCCGGCGGTGATAATAGCCTCTCGAAATGACCGGTAGCCGGTGACTCTTAACCTCATGTCTTTTAGCCAGATACGCAATCGTTTGCGCTCTGCGGCGGTAATCCTGCATGCTTCTTTGTCCGGATTTATTCCTACCGAAGTGATGCAAAAAGGTATCAATTTAACCGGCAATAATGATTTAAGAATGGTACTGAATTTCTTCTTACCATTCTGATCGAACTCCCTTAACAGGCGTGCATCTAATTTTTTCTCATCGAGGGCAGGTTTCAGGTCAATTGAAATCGATACTTCTCGTCCCTGATCGAGTGCATCGACCGCTGTTTTGCTCATCGTGAGTATAGTCGGGCCTGAAAGACCGGTATTTATGAATGTAATCTCGCCAAAACGATGTTGCTTTTTGTGCCCGTTGATCAGGAGCTTTCCCCAGACATTTCTCAAATGCAAGCCGGACAACGATTTTTTCGACTCATCTTCTATTTCAAGCGGTACGAGGGATGGTCTGATGGGAATGATATTGTGTCCCACTTCGGCTGCGAAGCGGTAACCGTCTCCGGTTGAGCCGGTGGCGGGATACGAGGCTCCTCCGGTGGCGAGTATCACCGACTTCGCCGGTAAATAGTTTCCGTCACGCAAAAAAGCGCCATTAATTTTACCGGCATTTACAGACAGTTTACTAACAATTGAATTGGTATTAATCTCCACCAGCTTGCTTTCGGCATAACTTATCAATGCGTCAACAACATCGTTGGCGTTTTCGCTTTTGGGAAAAATCCTTCCGCCCCTCTCACGAATGGTTTCAACACCGAGCTTTCGGAGGAATTCAAGCAGGTCATCGGTAAAGTACCGCATAAATGTTTGGCGCAAGAACTTGCCATTTGATCCGAAGCGCCGGATAAACTCATCCAGTGGAGCGATATTGGTAAGATTGCACCGTCCTTTTCCCGTGATGGCTAATTTTCGCGCCGGTGCGCCTTTTTTCTCCAGCAAAAGAACACTCGCTCCGATTTCGGCGGCGCTGATGGCTGCCATCAAACCGGAGGCGCCGGCGCCGATAACAACTATTTGATAATCACTCATCTCTGGACAACATAAGATAAAATCATCTAAGGAATATAATAAATAAGAGAGCTGAGTAAAATAGAGTTAATAAGAAAAGGAACAAGTTGACTATGGACATAGTAATTATTAAATTCGATATGAAATAATTGATGTAATAGAAAGGAGATAGAATGTCACCGGTAGAGAAAACTGTTCTGGACGGTTTGAATATGGGAATTGAACAGGAGTTGGCTGCCTATGTTTTTTACAAGAAGAGCATGGAGATGACCGATGATGAAAAGATCAGTGAATTGCTGGGAAAGCTGGCTCGGGAGGAGAAAGACCATTTCAGGATACTCGAGGGGCAGTACGATAGCCTGGTAAGATCGGAAATGTGGAATACTATCAATGATGTGATGAGGCGGGAAGGTTTGCCGGATATCGACGAAAAAATGGCAAATGTCCACCATGAACTGATCGACGAAGTCAACGAATCCACATCACCGATGCGAATTTTGGAGATAGCTTTGATTTTGGAAAAGCAGGCGCGGGATTTATATACCGATCTGGCAGCAAAGGTCGAGGATCCAAAGGGCAAAGATATGTACGAGTATCTATCCAAGTTCGAAAATGGGCATGTGATCAAGATTAAGAAAATGATGGAGGATTATAAGTAGGTCAATTGGCTTGCGGTTTTGACAATGGGCGTTGTCAGCGCCGGAACGGTGACCGGCGATTAGCTGAAATCTGAATTACATCCAGAAACCGGCATGGCTAAAACCGTGTCAATTCGCAGAAGACACTTGAGTTATCGACCTCCTTGATCCCGACAAGCGCATCTATATCTGAAGTTAGATATTGGAAATCCTCTATACCTATGGTGGTGGCTTTGAATCCATCCTTACAGTAGATAATCCCGTTGCCGGTTAGTTCGTAATCGATCTCACCAACCAAACCATGCGCGGCTTGAATTTCAAACCATTTAAGTCTTTCATCCCAGAAACTCGAAGAATAGCTGGTAAAAAGGGCTTTACCACCCGGCTTGGTCATCCGCAACGCTTCCTTAATCAGCTTCCTCCGGTCAACTTTGAAGGCTGATATTCCATTCTGTATGCAGAAAACCAAATCGAATTTTTGGTCGTGAAAACCGGTAGAAATAGCATCTGCTGCCACTAAATCTACGCTCTGAATACCGCTTAGATACTTCTTCGCCATTTTAAGGCTGTTGACCGAGGTATCGATTCCGACAGCGAAAACCTTGCTGCAATCAAGTTCGCGAATAACACGCCCATATCCGCATCCGAGTTCGAGTATAGCCTCTCCCCTATTGATTTTTGATGCCACGTAATCAATTTCGGCCTGCAGATATTGCTGCACACGCGGGGGAGCAATATCATAGCAGAGCTTTAAGCGTTCCGCTGATAGTTTTCGGGAGTAATATTTATCCATTCCGGTTTTATTGTATTTGATGCTGTGATTGCATTAAAACCATTGTTCAGCTTACTACTCCTTATTATAATACAAACCAAATAGATTACAAAAGGTGAGATTATGAGTGGAATAGTTTTTTTTCGAACGAGGCAGTTAGAAAAGCTCAGCGATTTTTACACCGGCGAGATTAAATGCGATATCTGGATGGATCAGGGGGATTGCATGATTTTCAGGCATGGAAATTTCCTTTTCGGATTCTGCAAAGGAGACAAAGCCGAAATCGATGGAATACTCACATTCTTCTTCAGAAAAAAAGAAGAGATTGACGACTATTACGAGAAATTTAAATCTACCGCCGAAGCTCCTCCGAGGGACAATCCAAGATTCCCCATTTATAATTTTTTCGCTCGTGATCCGGAAGGAAGAAAGATAGAATTTCAGCAATTCGATCCTCCGGTATCGGAGTATCTATGCGGTGATGAATTACTGCTTGGGCGGCGCAGTATCAGGAAATTCGATCCTACCGATGTTCCGGATGAGACGATCGAAAAGATTCTTAATACGTGTCGATTTGCCCCCACTTCCCGGAATACGCAGGCATATTATTTCCGGTTTGCCAAGGACAAGGAGGTTCTAAAACGGTTGTCTGAAATAAGGGGAAAAAGCAGCGAACCGATTGCGAAAGCGCCCATGGCAGTAGCTATATGCTCCGATCCCGAGCTGTCCAAACGCCATATTCAGGATGGATGCATCGCTGCTTATCATTTTATGTTGACCGCTTTCTTCTTCGGATTGGGAACTTGTTGGATTGCGGCAATGGATAGAGACAATGTCAAGCAGATGCTGGGGATACCGCTTTCGCATTATGTGACGACTGTTACTCCATTGGGTTATCCGTATAAAATTCCCCGAGCGCCGGAGAGGAAGGAAATCGATTGGTTTGTGAGAGAATATTAAGTCGTTCTTTACCATTATGAGGAGGATCCGATGGAATTTTTGCATACAGAAAGTCTTGCTGAGACTGTCGATGCGGTCAACGAAGCTTTCTTTTTCGGGCGGAGAATCCCCAAGAAGGAAGCGGGAAAGGTTGCCGATTGGATAGTCGGTCGGTTGGGAGAAAAAGGTTCGTACGGGGGTATGTTCGCTCCCACCGAGGCGGATTATGAGAATCCCGTGAGAGTATTCACCGGCGAAAAAGTCACTTCCGGCGCAGCTACCGGACATATCATCGGAGAAGAAGCCTGCCGGGCGCTGATTCTTTTGAATGTCGATTCGGCGAAAGCGCAAAAGGCGCTGAAGTCAGCAACCGAGGGGATGCTGGAGCGTATTGTTGAGAACGAAAAACAGAATTGGAAGCGCGGTATGTACTGATGCGGACTGTGTTCTCCATCGTATTGGAGACATCTCGCAGTTGGCGGATTAAGCGATCAGGAAAGACGATTGAAGGCAGGTATGAAAGCTCTGAAGGAGCATAGGGACGGAGAGGGACGCTGGAAACGTTTCCCGTTTTACTATACACTCCTTGCAATTAACGATATCAACCTGCCGGAAGCTATAGACGAAATGAAATATACCGGAAAAGTATGCGAACGTATGGCGAAAATATTGAAGGGTAACGATAAATATAACATGCGCCGACTAACATTAATGGAGAGAATACTGGAAGGGATTAGATAAGCAGGTAACCGATAAAATGAAAGTTCTTTATATAGCTGCGGAATGCAAACCGTTTTCAAAGACGGGAGGTGTGGGGGATGTTACCGGTGAACTTCCTCCCGCTTTGCGGGAGCAGAAAGTAGATATCGAGATAGCAACGCCATTATACGGATGTATCAACAAGAGATACATTGGCGAATCAGTTCTGCAATACAGCGTTCCTTTTCACGGCGTTAACGAGCGTGTGGAGATACATGCGGGGCGCCTGAATGGCGTGCCTGTAAATTTCGTTAGCAACAGGACTTATTTCGAGAATATTTATACAAAGGCGACAGTCCCTCCAAACAGCTTGCCTCCGCTGGCAGCGGGTGATTATTCCAAACCTTATGTAAACAGCGAGGAAGTCGCTTTTTATGACGATGCTCTGCGTTTCTCTTTCTTCTCCAAAGCCTGCTTGCGGCTTATAGAGAAAATGAAACCTGATATTGTACACATCAACGATTGGCTGCTGGGATATCTATTCGGCTGGATGGAGATTGAGAATTTCCCCCAGAAACGGATACTTACCGTCCATAATGTAGGCTACCAGGGGAATATCGGCAGAGAAACTATTAAGGGCTGGGATATCGAAGATATCCTGTCGAATAAACTCACGGCTGGTTTATTCGCCGATCCACGCAGGGGGTGGAAGAGTGTAAACGCACTTAGACTGGGATTGGAGCTCTCCGATATGGTTAATACAGTCAGCCCCAATTATGCCAGAGAGATGACTCTGCCTGAAGACCAGCAGCGTTATTTCGAGGGCGGTAAGGGATTGGCTAAGGTTGCGAAAAGGCTGTATGACGCAGGCAAACTGATCGGGATTCTAAACGGATTCGATTATAAGTTCGAACCGACCGCTGAGAAGTTTATCGATACCGTTAATAGAAAGAAGATGATGAAAAAGGCTCTCAGCGGCGAATTCGCTGATCCCGATTCGTTTCTTCTCGGTTTCGTGGGAAGAGCGGTGGAGCAGAAATTCAAGCTGCTGGCGGAGCAAATTAACGGTAAGAGTGTCCTGGAACATATTCTGGATTTGCCGGGAATCAATGTTGCTATACTGGCGACGGGATTGCCTCAATATGAGTCCTTCCTGAAAAAGATTGCGCACACAAAAAACTATTCGGTAACGGTTGCTTTTGATAAGGATAAAGCTCAGCAAATAAGTTTGGGAAGCAATGTGTTTCTTATGCCCAGCCTTTTCGAACCGTGCGGTATCACACAGATGGAATCGTTATCCAATGCTACCCCTCCGCTGGTTAGATGGACGGGCGGACTGGTGGATACCGTAATTCCACACACCGCTACAAACGGAACCGGCTTTGGATTTTCAGGCGCTTCGCGTCAAGAGGTATTACGAAATCTTATCGATTGCTGTCGGGAAGCGATGAATGTCTATCGACTGGAGAGGGAGCATTTTCAGGAAGTCCAGAGGCAGGGATTCCAAAAACGTTTTCTCTGGTCAGATTCAGCGCGGCAGTATATTGAGCGGATGTATGTGCCGGTGATGGCAAAGTAAAAAGCGGGAACTCTCACTCCCGCACATGATCCTCCATACAGAGGTAATTTATGAACCTTTGGATTGAGCAACTACTTCAGCAATGTCATCCGCTTGGTAATGACCTTATCTCCAATTTTCAATTTATAGAAATACACTCCGCTGGAATAATTCGATGCATCCCAGCTAACGCTATGATATCCGGCTTCAACATTGCCATTAACCAAAGTCGTTACCCGCTGACCGAGAACATTGTAGATATCCAGGTTCACACTGCTCGCTACCGGCAATTGATACGAAATCGTGGTGGTGGCGTTAAAGGGATTAGGATAGGCATTGTCCATAGCGAATTTGGTCGGGATTAGCTCCTCCCCTAAGAAGTTGCCATCGAATGACCATTCGGTTGCACCATCAGCTAAACGCGCTCCGGTAACTGTGAAAGAGAACATTGCAGAATCACACTTAGTATCCGGTTGATCACCGCAGTAGGCGATATATCCATAAGTACCCTGCGGAGCCCACATCGGTACATTCTGCCAGGTGTGCGCGGTTAAAGCTTCGCCATCATCGAGGGAAATATCGTTGTAGGCAAACTGCTGAAAGTAATTTCCATTATATATTACACCTCCCCATGCGTCCGTAACGATCAAATCGGATGTTGAATTACCTATGTAACCGGTTAGTCCAAAACGTTCACCGGGATTAACTATGACGGGATCATCGTCAGGCCACATATCTACTACGCAGCAAAGAGAACCGAATTCTGCTATATCTATTGTATAGTTTCCTTGAGATTGACCATAGCCATCTACCACTACATAGTATATATTACCCGGTTGCATGATTACCGATTCAATACTCGAGACATAATCCCAAGGATAATTTGGCGAAATGCACACATCATCATTGCACTCTACTAAAATATATTCATTTTCGTAGACATAGAGTTTAGTATCATAATCTGAGCCTGCACACAGATGAATTGAGAGATTGAGTGATTCTGCAGGCTCATAATAATAGACTACATCCGGTGCTTGGCCGGTGTACGGACACATTTCATCATAATCGTTATTATAGCCTATAGTAGTTCCAGAGGTGCTAAACGGTATTGACGGAATCTCCACCGCATCCTCGACGGTGTCACCCCCCTGAAGGGTTATGTGTTGTGTGGGAATTGAATCCTGCAAATGATTGCCGTAACTAATCGGAGCAATGAGAAGAAATGCGCAGGAAATATAGCAGAGAATTAAAATTGATTTTGGGTTCATATTAACTCCGCTTTTTTGAATACAGATATATTATAATCTTTTAATTTGTGCTTGTCAAGAGATTTTTGATATTGGACGGAGAACAAAAACGGGCGCGCCCGATTGATCGGGGCAGCCCGGAGACAATTCACGTCAGGCGGGGGCGCCTGACATCACGATTAGTCATTGCTGTCGGGTGCGGCGAACCGACAGCGCCATTATGACTATACTTAAACTGTCGAGTGAAGCGCACAATATAACCCGATATTACATAAAAAAAGCTGTCGGGTGCGGCGACCCGACAGCACAATATGAGTAGTACTGCAACATGCTCATCTCCACTGGTGGAGCTAAGCATGCCACCCTCCGCAGACAAGAATGTCTGCACTACCAGGAAGCAGGATGCGGGACATTCTTGTCCCGCATCTCGTATACCTACTTCAACAGCGTCATCCGCTTGGTGAGAACGGTCTCGCCAGCGGTTAGCTTGTAGAAGTAAACACCGGAAGCCTGTTCGGAAGCATCCCAGCTTACCCGATGGCGTCCTGCGCCGTTATGCTCATTAACCAGTGTAACCACTTTCTGACCCCTGAGATTGTAAACCTCGAGATTTACAAATCCGGCTTCGGGCAGTTCGTAAGTTATGGTCGTGTTAGCGTTGAACGGATTCGGATAGGCTTCCATCAACGCGTAGTCGGTGGGAACCTCATCGCTGAAGAATTCGCCCTCGAGCGACCATTCATCCGCGCCGTTAGTACTGCGTGCGCCTACGATAGTGAACGGGAATGCCGCCTCGTCACAAATCACATCGGGACGATCTCCGCAGTAAGCTACGTAGTCATAGGTGCCCGGCTGAGCGTATCCCGGTACATTCTGCCAGGAATGTGCGCTCAGGTACTGACCGGGAGCAAGCGATATATTGTTAAAGGCGAACTGCTGATACAGGTTGCCCATGTATATCACGCCGCCCCATACATCGGTAACTATCGGAGCCATGGTGGGATTACCGATTATGCCGGTGAATCCGAATCGACCGCCCGGCTCGACGATGACGGGATCATCATCGGGAACCATATCGACGTCGCAGCAAGGCACATCTTCGGTCAGCGAAAACTGCACAAAGTCGATTGCGTCAGCCTGACTTTCGGGAGCCATTACAACGTATCTCAACACAATGCTCATATCGGGCGGGAAATCACCCAATTCCAACACGATCTCCTCACCGGGACCTACCGTGATTTGCTCGCCGCCCGGAACCGGAACCATCATTTGATTCAATTCCTCGTTACGCATATTGAGCTCGGCGAGAGGGAAAGGCTCAGGAACGGGTACGAAGTTCACATCGATAATATCGATCGGCAACTGCCCCGGTCCCTGCTGGGGATCAAAGAAATTGTCGAAACGAATCAGAACAAAGCCCTGCTCGTAAGTCCAGCCGCTGGTAGTATTGTATACTACGCTGCCGGGAATGCGCTGACCGGTTTCGTCCGTCCAGTACATATCTTTTACGGAACTGGAATGATCCGAAGTTGACCAACCGACATGAATCAACTGGCCTGTATCGATACGATCGTTGTCATTGTCATTAAAGTTCTGCCAGTGCAGTTTGGTATTTGCCCCGTCAGGACCATGCGCAAAAGAATTGAAGCGTCCATCCGAATAACCGTCATAATGGTTTGTGACGGTTTCGGAACCGGACAGGATTACCGCTATATCATCGGCAACCGGTCCTTTGTTTACCAGGTCTTTGTTTACGTCGTAAGCGAAAACTGTACCGGCAAAAAGCAACGCCATTAAGGCGATTGTGATCGTTAATTTGTTAAACATTTCTTTCTCCTTTTCGTTAAATAATTAGGTTTGTGTTTTTGGTTTTTAATAATTGGCATATCTGCCTGTTTATAAAGTCCTTATTCAATTCGTGTTTTCGGAGGACTTCTCGGGAGTAGTAAGCTAACCGGTATAATTAGCTTTTCTTTGGTTCCGTGTTTTTGTCTTTCTCTGTCCATGCGACCTCTAAGTTGAAGAGTTTTTCTTGACTGCTTTAGTATGATATCCCTGAATTCAGAGAATTCTTACACGGAAAAATGATTTTTTTCGGTTTTAGGAATTGAGGAGATTGCACTATACTTTCGGGCAGGTACGCATATCCATAAGCACTTGCTTTTCCGGAGAAATCCTTATTATTTTATAACAGTTTTTTCTGAAGGAAGAATCTGCGGTTACCCAACTTTATTAATATGTTTTCAAGTAAAAATACGATACAAAGATTAATACCACCTTATCTCATCCTGACCATAGCAATGCTATTTCAATCGTATGCGGCTATTATCTCCAGCGGAGTATCCGCTGAGGTCACCGATTACAACGATGCTGCTGAACTGATTGACCGCGCCACCTCCTGCTTTTATTCCGGACAATTCGATAGCGTTATCAATCTGGCTGGGAAGGTTTTGGATAACTACAAAGCAGAAGCGCCGGGTGGCGCAGTCCTAAAGGCTTATAGCCTACTCGGAGCAAGTTACCTTTATAAAGGCGATAATGTGAATGCCGAATATTATCTGAATCTTAACCTTGAGACCGGATTGGAGCTGTACGGAACAGAGGATCCCAGATTAATTGGACCGCTTAATAATCTGGCGGCTTTATATCGAAATCAGGGAAGGTTTATGCAGGCTAAGGAATTGTATAATCATGCATTGCTAATTATCGAAAAGCAACCTGCGGATGAACAAACATATATAGCGGCATGCTTGAGTAATCTCGCATCGGTTCACAGGAATCTGGGGGAATTCAATCAGGCTGAATCCCTTTATACAAGAGCGTTGGAAATCGTTTCAAATGATCCGAAAGCTAAAAGCTTAGACAGAGTGTCAATTATAAATAACCTGGGCAGTATCGCCAAGACACTTTCCGATTATCAAAGAGCTGAATTGTATTACAGAGAAGCGCTGGAGTTCTGCGAAAAAGAGATGGGAAACAAGCGTCAATTGATAGCCTTGATATATAGCAACCTCGGCGAAGTGCTTTATTACGAGAATAAATATGATGATGCCGAGAAATCGTTTCTAAGAGCGTTATCGATTCGAGAGGAACTGTTGGGAGAACAACATCCGGACGTGGCGCTATGTCACGATAAACTGGCGGAGATATGCATTTCAACCGGACGGAAACAGGAAGCGTTGGATCATTTTATAAACTCGCGGCAATCTAAGAAAAGTTTTATTAATTATGTCTTTACGTATGCTTCCGAAGAACAGAAACTCAGATATGTAAAAAACTATCCCTACATTAATAATGCTCTGCTATCCTTTGCTCAGATAGATACATCATATCAAGTAAGAGCGCTGGCGATGGAGATGCTATTGGACGGGAAGGGTCTGGTTTTGGAAGCGTCTCTATCTACCAGAAAAGCCGCATATTACACATCGGATAAGTCATTACTCTCCAAATTGGAGCATCTTAAGCAACTGGGCGAAAATATAGCTGAGCTAATACTGAGCGGTTCCGCAGTTATGCAATCCGATAGATATAAAGACTCGCTTGAAATTCTGACTCATGTTAAGGAAAAAGAGGAAGCTGAATTAAGCAGGGAAGTATCGCAATTTGCCGGATTTGCGGCGCTACGCGGAATTAGCGTTAAGGATGTCGTTCAAGCATTACCGAAAAGATCAGTATTGTGGGAAATTGTTAAATACGACCCGGTCGATTTTACCAAACATTTGGATAACAATGAGAGCGAGTCCGAAAGATATTTACTCTTCCAATTAACTGACCAGGGCGAGATATCGATTTTTGATCTCGGCGACGCCGGCAGAATAGAGAATTTAATAGAAGCTTATCAGCGGGAACTCCTGAGCACACAGCACACCATAATAAACCATTCCGAAGCTAAAGCGATCCAACAACTTAACGAGGTAACGGATAGACTCCATGAGTTGCTTTTTGCACCGATGGAATCGACGTTATATAATGTAAACCGAGTATTTATTAGCCCTGACGGGGCAATAAATCTGATTCCTTATCAAATTCTAACAACTCCTGATAAGAAGTATATCATCGAGAAATATGAAATCGATTATTTACTCTCGGGACGTGATATGTTAGAGTTTGATCGCGAGAAGGAAACTCACGGCAACAAGGCAGTTTTGATTGCCGATCCTGATTTTGATGCGGATTTGGTAACATCGGAAAAACGAGATAAATCGACTATGGAGGACAAAAGCGGCATTTTGCTAAATAAGCACAGCCATCAGCCGCTGATGGGAACCTGCCTGAAGAAACCTTTAGGCAGGGTGTTTTCGACTCACAGGGAATGCCAATCGGTTGAGAAGTTATTCGTAGAGTCTGAAATTTTCGAACCTGTGCTTTACCGAGGAGCTGAGTCATCGGAGATTATCATGAGGACTTTCACCGAGCCGCCGGCGGTGTTGCACATCGCGACCCATGCTTACTTTTGCACGGGTGTCGCCAGTAACGACGAAGTCATTATTGATGAGAATCCGCTGATTTATTCGGGATTGCTTTTTGCCGGAGCTAACCGTTCGATAATGCGGATGCGTGAGTCCGATGGGGCTCGGATAACGAGTTCCCAAGATGGGATATTGACATCGTTGGAGGTGTCAGGATTAAATCTAATGGGAACCGAACTTGTTGTTTTAAGCGCCTGCCAAACGGGGTTGGGTAAAGTCGTCAGCGGCGAAGGCGTATTCGGCTTCAGAAGAGCTTTCCAGCATACCGGTGTTAATTCGCTCATCATGAGTATGTGGGATATCCCCGATCATGAAACCGTGGATTTAATACAGAAATTTTACCGATATTGGATTTCCGGGGATACAAAATCAAAGTCATTGCGGAAAGCGTCATTAGAAATGTTAAATACCGGAAGGAAGAGCAATGCAAATATGCATCCATTATTCTGGAGTGGGTTGATTTTAATCGGGAATCCCAATTGAAGAGCTAACTCCATGGATACATTATTCTTACCTCAAATTCTAAGGTTTTTAGTTTGAACTTAAGCCAACTTTGCGCCGATGCACAAAAGGGCGACAAAAAGGCGGAAAACCAGCTTTTTACAAAATTATTTGAAAGGTTCCTGCCGATTGCGGGATATAGAATTAGAAACAGACAAGATGCTGAAGAAGTCTGCCAGATAGCATTGGAAACTATTTTGGCTAAATACAAGGAGATAGAATTCGACGAGGGATTCGCATCATGGGCTGTAAAAGTATTGGATTTTAAAATAAGAAAATATTTCGATAAGCGAAAACACCCCTTACAGGATACTACCGAGATGGAGGGTATAGAACAAAATCAAGCCGGATTGGTAGAACAACCGGATTTTAAATTGCGAGATAAGCTTTTGGAGTGCCTCAAGAAAATAGGCAAGCGCAACAATAGGTATGCGAGGATTATTGTAATGCAATTCCAGGGATATAAGATCGATGAAATTTGCGAGAAGCTGAACACGACACCGAATAATGTATATGTACTTTTATCAAGAAGCAGATCATTACTGAAACAGTGCCTTGAGCCAGGGGATACACATGAACCGGGACAATAGAAAAGAATACTGCGATAAGATGCTGCATGCCTATGAATTAGGCATACTCTCGGATGAGGAGCGTCAGAGATTCGAGAGCCATTATCTGGAATGCGATTATTGCTATGAGGGAGTAAAGGAATTCGAGTCGGTCGCCCGGCTTTTAAGAGAGGATAAAACTGTTTACGAGACAGCTAAATCAATAACCACCGAAACCGAAACTACATCAGGATTTACCGGAGTACTGAGCAAGCTATGGGATGGTACAAGAAAGCAAGCCACATTCGCTCCCCTTGCAGCCGCGGCTATGATTGTTCTGCTGATGATTCCGGCATATTTAATTTTCATTGGGGGTCAGCAAGGGCAAGTTATTGACCTTTGGGGAAGCAGAAGCGCGGATGATACTGTCTTCAATATTGATCCCGGCGAAGATGTAACTCTTGAATTCAGATATGGCGATTTTACACCCGGCAAAGAGTATATTATTGAAGTGATTCCGTACCTCCGGGAATCGGTATACACCGATTCCAACTTTACGGCATTCAATTCCCATTTTGTCGGACAGCTAACGTTATCCCCGGATATTTTCGAAGATGGTTTTTACAAACTTCTACTTTCATCCGTCAAAGGCGATCCTTTGATGGAAGTAGTGTTCGAAGTTGATAAAATCGAGTCTCAGGAATAATACAATCCAACCTTCACTTTTCATAAACTTCATAATGGGAGCGGGGGCTATGTACGTCCGGGTAAGTGCGCTGCCAGGTATCCATTTGCCGTTTTTAAAATATATAATTTCAAGAGAAATATCGCAATTTGAGCTTAATAGAATTGATATTATCCGGTTTATCGCTTAGGTTTCAGATCAAAGAAAAATGAAATTATTTCAGCAAAACCTGAGGAGATAATCATGGAATTAGGAAAAGGTCTCTCGGATACATTCTCAACAATCAATGAGTACTTAAACTTTAAGCTCTTCAGCATCAAAGAAACTCCGGTTTCAGTCATCTCGATCCTAATGTTCTTGTTTGTGATTTTCTGCTTTTATGTCATCTCAAGCATCATTACCAGGATAATATTGAAACGAGCTGTATCTCGATTTAATATAGATGCCGGCATCCAGTATACGCTTCTTCGGATAAGCCATTATCTGATAATGATAACCGGAACCGTGGTTGCGTTCCAGTTTGTCGGAGTGGACCTGGCAGGTCTGGCGGTTATTTTCGGGCTGCTTTCTGTCGGGATCGGTTTCGGTCTGCAGAATATAACATCCAATTTCATCTCAGGTCTAATCCTGCTTTTCGAACGTCCCATCAAAGTTGGTGACAGAGTAACGGTCGGCGATGTCGAGGGCGACGTAGTGGCTATAAATATGCGCTCAACAACTATAAAAACACTGCGCAATATCGCGATAATCGTTCCCAATTCCCAGTTTATATCGGAGAAAGTAACCAACTGGTCGTATGGCGATCCGGTAATCAGGTCGGATATCGAAGTCGGCGTGTCATACAATTCCGATCTTGACCTGGTGATGAAAGCCCTTACCGAAGTAGTCGAAGGGCATTCGGCGGTTCTGGACGATCCTAAATCCGACATTCTTTTCAAAAGCTTCGGCGATTCATCCTGGAATATGACGCTCAGATGCTGGCTCAGCGGAACCCAAGGGTATTATCAAATCCGCTCTGAATTGCACGAAGCGATCGTGAGGAAATTCCGCGAATATAACATTGAGATTCCATACCCACAGCGTGATCTTCATGTCCGCTCGCCATTGCCGGTACCTTTGGAATATGCGAAAGAAAACTAATCTGATAAAGATGTGTGTGAACAGAGACACTAAAACGGGAAGTCGAGAAAAAATGTCCGTAGCGGACTATTTTGGAGCTGTGGTATAAAGGTACAACTTAGAAGTTGAACTCTGGATTCATTTGAAAATCATTCAAAGAATCTTCTTGACAGGCAGCCTTTAAAAGTTTATAATATATATATTCAAAAAGCGGAGGTAATATGAATCCTAAGCCAATTTTTACTCTCTGCATTCTTTTCTGCATGTTCGTTGTCGTATCTAGGATGGCTTGGGGCGTGAGCTTCAAAGAAGACCAACTGATAGTTCGCTTGAAGCATGGTTATCTGGATTATCCGCAAGGTCAAAATAATGTACCATTGTACCAATGTGACATCGAGGATTCCTTGTGGAATCTGCTAACCAATAGTCGAGTGGTAT
>WJIR01000156.1 GCA_014730175.1 Candidatus Zixiibacteriota bacterium | reverse complement strand
TGACGCCACACACTGCTTCTGTCGGTCGCTCTGGATACTGTTTCAGAAATCTAAAAAGCTACTCTGGTATCCCCCGGATGAAATCGGAGCAATAACGCTGTTGGATAATCTTAACACTCTATTGTGTTGCTTACATCCTGACTACAGCGCCTTGAGCTGCAATACGAATTCACCATAAGATTCCTCGCCGAAGAGAACAAATTCGACTTTCTGCGGCTGTCCGTTTTCTCGTAAATAATCGACCACCTCGCCAAGCATAATTTTGGCGCAGTCACCAACTGGAAAACCTCCCACTCCGGTTCCGAAAGCGGGGAAAGCTACGGAATCGACCATCAGTTCAACGGCGCGGGTAAGGCAACTAATAGTTGTCCTACGGATATTGGCTTCATCGGTTTTTAAGTCCTGTCCCATCACGGCTCCATGTATCACGTACTTAGCTTCTAACTTACCCGCATTGGTAACGGCGGCATCGCCCACTTCGATAGGTGCGAGGCTGATAGCTTCATCCTCAATCGCCCTTCCGCCTCTGCTTTTTATGGCTCCGGCTACCCCGGAGCCCATCCAGAGGTGGTTGTTGGCAGCATTCACGATCGCATCGCAGTTGGATTGCGTTATATCACCTTCTTTAATTATTATCTGGCATTTATTGAACTGTCGCTTTTCCATACATTTCCTCCTTGTCACGATGATAATATATTCAGTCCGATATTTCCAACATAAACTCCGCCGTTTTATTTCCGTTGACTATTGACAAACCATGAATTATGCTCTAATCCATGTTATTTGGAACTATACGCAACCTGAAATCGTCTAAAACGTTCTCACGGTAATAGAGGTTAAATTATGCCTGAATATACTTTTCGTCCCGAAGATTTATATTTGGATCCAATCGGTAAAATCATTTTCCTGGTAATCTGCATCATCGGATTGATACTCTTCATCCGAAGGGCTGTTTATCTATTACAGATGGTTAAAATCGGGAAGCCTGATGACAGGTATGATAATATCGGATCTCGTCTTTCAAGGGTCCTTAAGTATGTATTCGGACAAAGGAGGCTGCTTAACCTTCCGTATATCGGATCCGCGCACTTCGTTATTTTTTGGGCATTTGTAATTATCAGCCTTGGCACATTATCGTTTCTGGGACGAGGCATAATAAACGGATTCAGACTGCCGATTATAGAAACCTGGCTGGAGGCGCCGTTTTTGGTTGTGCTGGATGTCATCTCACTTCTTGCCATCATCGGCATCATTATGGCCACCTTGCGAAGACTTTTCGTTAAACCGGATAAACTATCGGTGCATGCCGAAGGATATTTGCTTCTGGCAATGATTTTTGTGCTTATCGCTTCCGATTTTATCGCCGATGGCGCTTATATCGCTATGACCGGAGCGGAAGAAGCTAAGTGGATGCCGGTAGGCTCGGTATTAGCTTCGATTTTCGGACACGGTTCCGAGCACACTCTCATTTACCATATTATGCTCTGGCTGCACTTGGCTGCGTTTTGGTTACTGGCGATCTTTGTTCTTCATTCCAAGCACTTACATATTTTCGTGGCTCCTTTCAATGTCTATTTCTCATCACAGAAGCCGCAAGGAGAGCTTTCGAAAATGGATTTGGAGGATGAAGAGGCGGAATCATACGGCGCTACAAAAATCGAGGATTTTACCTGGAAGCAGCTATTTGACACTTATGCCTGCACAGAGTGCGGCAGGTGCACCCGCGCCTGTCCGGCTTATGCCAGCGATAAGCCGCTGTCCCCGAGGGATGTTATCATAGACCTGCGTGATCATCTGCTTCGTTTCAGCCCGAAGGATTTCGCATCGTCGAACGGCAAGGGAGATGAGGATGAGGAGGGGAGGATCCTCGTAGGTCCTGTCATCATGCCGGAAACTATCTGGGCATGTACCACCTGCCTGGCTTGCGTTATAGAGTGTCCCGTATTCATAGAGCATGTACCCACCATACTGGATATGCGAAGAAGCCAAGTGTTGACAATGGGCGAAGCTCCGCCGGAGGTCGCCCCTTCCCTGCGTAATATCGAGCAGCGACAAAATCCGTTCGGTAATCCGCCGGCGGAGCGTTCCGATTGGGCGGAAGGCTTGGGGATTAAAACGCTTGCGGAGGATTCCGAAGTCGAATATCTGCTATGGGTCGGTTGTTTCGGAGCTTATGACGATAGGAATAAGAAGGTGCTGCAAGCCTTAGCTTCGTTGCTGAAAAGCGCCGGTGTAAGTTTCGGTATACTGGGTGAAGAGGAAGGCTGTTGCGGAGAACCCGCACGGCGAATAGGCGACGAGTATAACTTCCAGATGCTGGCGCTAACCAATGTGGAAACCATGAACGGTTATGGCGTAAAAAAGATCATAACCGCCTGTCCTCATGGTTTTAATACCATTAAGAACGAATATCGCCAATTTGGAGGCAATTATGAAGTTTATCATCATACCGAATTTTTGGAAACATTAATCAGGGAAGGCAAGTTGAAAACGGAAACCGGCGTAGAAGCTCAAGCGGTGTATCATGACTCTTGTTATCTGGGAAGATATAATAGTATTTACGAGAGTCCCCGGAATATTATAAGGAATATACCGGGCATTTCCATAAGAGAGATGGAGAAAAGTTACAGCAATAGCTTCTGTTGTGGCGCCGGAGGCGGAAGGATGTGGATGGATGAGCATACGGAGTTAAAAGTGAATCAAATGCGCGCAGAACAGGCTGACAGAACCGGATGTAATCACCTTGTTACCGCATGTCCTTTCTGTTTATCTATGCTGGAGGACGGCTTAAAGGGTAAAAACCTCGAGGAGAGAATTAAAGCGGTCGATGTGGCTGAGATTTTAAATTCGTCAATTAAAAGTGATTCTAAGGAGTTAAACCGATGAAGACAATAAAATATCTAACGCTGATCTCATTGATGACGATGTTTGTGGCGGGTTCAGCTATTGGCGGTTATGTTTTGGAACAGGAAACATCTGTCGATATGCATCATACAATGGGGGGAGACAAAAGTAAAGAATTAAGCACAGTGTATATCGAAGATGATAAGATTAAAACGTTCGACAAATCCGAAAACGTTTCAACCATAATTGACTTTGATTCTAAGGTGCTTTACGTGGTTGACCATGACAAAGAAACCTATCAGGAAATACCGTTAGAAGAGCTCAAAACAGCGGCGGAAGATGCCATGGCTCAGGTAAACCCTCAAATGCAGGAGGCGATGAAGAATATGCCGCCGGAACAGCAGGAGATGATGAAGAAGATGATGGGCGACATATTTTCACCTGTGACAATTAATAAAACCGACGAAACGAAGAGTATTCTCGGCTATAAATGCACCAAATACGAAGGCACAAGGCAGGGTAAAGAGGCGATGGAAATTTGGGCAACCGACGAGCTTAAGATAGAACACAACTACTCCGATTTCATGCAATTGCAGATACCGGGCGGTCAGGAGATGTTCAAAGACTTCTCTAAAATAGAAGGTATGCCTTTGGAATCACACATGAGCATGGGTATTGCCGGCATGAAAACCGAAACCCATACCATTGTCACCTCGATTGATAAAAAGGACATCAGTTCGTCGGAGTTTGAGATTCCTTCGGGCTACCAAAAGACAAAATCGGATTTAGAGGAGTTTTATAAGAAGTAGATTTACGACCATACGTAGAATATGAAGTTATCGCTAATTGTTTATTATTCGGATTCCCGATTTTAAAAGAATTCGCCTTTCTGTTTGATTAACCTGGTTTGTGATACTGCGGAGATTTTTATAAATGAGCTTTATTTCATCAATTTGGTATAGCATTAAAGAAGCGGTAATTCCCGGATTTATAGCGGGAGCAATTGTCGCCTTTCTCGAAGCCCTTATTGTAAGTATCTTCCATGGCTTTCTATGGGAAGTAAGAATCGTGTATTTTTATCCGGTATGGGGTATCGTGATTTGCTCGTTCTTCGCACTAATAGTACTGATACTGACCGGATTCTCGAACAAGATAAAGCAAATAAGTTATCTCGACGTAATTCTTTTCAGCGCAACGGTAGTCTTTTTAACACTTCCGTTAGCGGCACAATTACTGCCTGTGAAGTATCTCGGATTCCAACCTCAAACCTTCGGAATCGTCCTTACAGTGGCGGTTCTTACTCCCTGCTTTTTCGGAATAGCGCTGCTGATTCGATTTTTGCTTCTAAAAATCTCCTCTTTGATTAGATTGAAATGGCAGGCAGGCGGCGCCCTGTTAGCGGTACTGCTGCTTATGGTTGCCCGGATCTCCTTTGCTATAGGTTCAGCCCCGCCTGAATTAACCTACGGCGTAGAATACGATGGGAGTATCAAGGCTGCCCCTGAGAGCCCCAATATAGTTTTACTGGTTATGGATACCCTGAGAAAGGATCATTTATCGGCTTATGGATGTGATATTAACACTCCGAATATGCAAAGCATAGCGGATGATGGAATTCTTTTCGATAATGCATTCGTAAACTGCTCCTGGACGAAGCCCTCGATGGCAAGTATGTTCACATCCTTATATCCCCTTCAGCATAATGTATTAACTATCGGCGATGTTATTAATCCCGATTTGATTTTACTTGCGGAGGCTTTGCGGCGGGCAGGTTATTATACCGTTGGATTTCAGAACAATCCTCATATCAGCCCCGATAATAACTTCCATCTGGGATTTAATAGCTATTATTCCAGAAGACCTTTGCCGATGTGGGATCCGGACGCTCCAGGTTTCCAGCTATCCAGACATCACAAGGGTTACATCCGTATGCTTCTGGCAAAGTTGAAAATACGGCAACTTCCGGGAGTTACCATCGGTCATTATTTGAATGCCGAGATAGTTACCAGGAAGGGAGTTGAAGCGTTAAAGGCTAAACCTCCGGAGCCATTCTTTCTGTATCTACATTATATGGATCCTCACGAACCATATTTCAAGCATCCTTTCACCGGTGAGCATTTACGGCCTCCGATGGTTGTAAAAGATAAGGGCGAGCCGTCCGCGGAATTGATAAATGAGTATTTCAAATTTTATCGGGACGAGGTGGAGTATCTTGACAGGAGTGTAGGGTATCTTTTTGACTACCTCAAACAGAACAACCTTTATAATAATACGTTGATATTAATCACCTCGGATCACGGCGAGGAATTCTACGATCATAAAAATTGGGGACACGGAAATACGGTGTACAATGAGCTTATACATGCGGTTTTCATTATGAAAATGCCCGACTCCCAAATGGCGGGAACCGTGGATACAACATTGACTCATTCGATCGACATCCCTCCAACATTGGTAAATATCGCCAACGGAGTTATACCTGACAACTGGTACGGAAGAGACCTTCTTAATGACAAACCGGAAGTGGATTATATAATTTCAATTGCCGGCTATGGCAATGGGAAAGCGTTCTGTAATTCCGATGAGAAATTGTATATTAAATTTGCACAAGAAGAGGGTACAATAGATTCTGTTATGTATTTTGACCTGGAAGCTGATCCTGAAGAGTTAAATGATTTGGCTGATAAGTCGGGCTTTATGGATAGGATCAGCGAATTAAACGATTCATTATATGCCGTTGAAGCGGACCTGTCGGCTGGAGCGGTGACCGCCGGAAAAACCGAAATCGATGAGGCTACCAGAGAGCAATTGAAGGCGCTGGGTTACCTTCAATAAAAACTGTTGAATCCATCATAAAGACAGGTTTTCTATAATTGACAGAGTGAACGAAAACGTGTATATTCTGTCGCAGATTTTTAGTATTTGGAGAGTTAATCCGGAAAATCCGGATGCTATAATGTTGTTCGGAGAAAACTATGGACACTAAGTGCGCCGGGGACATAATGATTCCCCTCGAGGATTATCCTCATATACCGTACTGGTTTACTTTGCGTCAGGCAATTGCCGCAATAGAGAAATCGGAGATTTCATTCCGCGGTAAGAAATCACTTCCGCGCGCTCTGCTGGTTTTTGATGAAAAATACCAGCTTACGGGAATAGTGCGGAGAAGAGATATTCTGAGGGGGCTTGAACCCGGCTTTTTGGCTAAAAAGCCTACCGCCGGTGAACGTAAGCTCTTTGATGTTGATGTCGATCCGGATCTGGCTGAACTCTCATTCGCCAAGGATATCGAATCAATTAAGGAGAGGGCTGAAGTTCGAATTAGCGAGGTTATGGCGCCAATTATCGGGACGGTCAACCATGGCGATCATCTGTCCAAAATTATATACGTGATGTTAAGCAAAGACATCCATTTATTACCAGTAACAAAAAACGGAAAAGTAGTTGGGGTGGTTCGAAGCGTGGACGTCTTTAACGAAGTAGCTGATCTGCTGCTTTAATCTTAGTATGCATCCATGATTTGACTCAAAGAAACAAGAAAGTATGTTAATGTTTTCACAAGGTAATTACAGTAATGGTGATGCTTCCGGACTCCCGCCAATGCCGGAAGATGTATACATCGTTAGAATAGCCCGCAAAGTAGATTGGCGGAGACTCTCATTCATACTACTTGGAGTAACCCTGTTCACAGTCGTCTACCTATCTCCGGCATGGCCTGATGCGGTAGATCCCAAAGGTGAACACTTCGTGCTGACTAATGAAGGGAAAGCTGCAATAGGGCTGTTTCTGTTCGCTGCAACCTGGTGGGTATTTGAAGTGGTGCCTATCGGGGTTACCAGTATCGCCATCGGCGTCATACAGGTGCTTTTCCTCATCCGTAAACCGGAAACCGCTTTTACCGATTTTATGAATCCTTCGGTTTGGTTTATTATCGGATCGGTGGTGATAGGTATGGCGTTTACGAGCTCGGGACTGACTAAGCGGATGGCGTATAAAATGCTGGTCATGGTTGGGGAAAAGACCAGCATGATTTATTTCGGAAGTTTTGTTATGACCGCAATGCTGACATTGATTATGGCACACACCGCTGTAGCCGCCGCCGTTTATCCGCTTCTAATGGCAATATACAGTTTATATGAAAGAGATAGCAAGCCTACGAAGTTCGGAAAGGGATTGTTTATGGGAATGGCGTTTGTCGCCGGCGCCGGCAGCATCATCACACTGCTCGGCGCGGCTCGAGGTGCAGTTGCTATCGGCTTTTTCAGAGATATCACAGGCAAAGACATTACTTTTTTCGGCTTGACATACTACATGTTTCCTATTGGGATCCTGATGGTGTTCCTGTTATGGTTTTTCTTTATGGTGTTCTTTAAGCCCGAGGCAAAGACCATACCGGGTCTACGCGAGAAAGCACAGGGTCTTCACGACAAGCTTGGTCCTTTATCCCATACGGAAATCCTGACGTTGATAATTGTTACTATAGTGATTGCAATAATGGGACTCCGGCAATTTGTTCCGGGACTGGATCAGCTGGATAAGAGCGCGGTAATTCTGGTTGCAACAATACTCTTTTTCCTGTTTAAAATCCTCACCATTGATGATCTGGAGAAAATCCCATGGAATATAGTGCTTCTGTTTGGCGGTGCTATGAGTATAGGTTTCTGCTTATGGCAAACCGGCGCGGCGAGTTGGTTGGCTATTAAGTGGTTAGCAGTACTGGAAAATGCGACATGGTTCATCTTCGTTCTCGGTATAGCGTTTTTCGTTATGATTATGACCAACTTAATCATGAATGTTGCTGCAATCGCAATCAGTCTGCCGGTTGCCCTGGTTCTCGCTCCATATCTGGGGGTCGCCCCGGAAGTGATTCTTTTCAGCTCCCTGGTGACTGCAGGTATGCCGTTCTTGTTCTTGGTAGGCGCCGCCCCAAATGCTATAGCCTATGAAAGCAAACAGTTTACCACGGGCGAATTTTTCGTTACCGGGATACCGGCAAGCGTACTGCTGATGATAGTATTGGCGGTTTTTGTCGGTATTATCTGGCCTCTCATGGGAATGCCTGTATTAGTTCAATAATTAAGTGAACTGCCTTTAAGTCCTCACTGAAGATACTTGAACTTTTAGGTTGGAAAATCTGTTCTTTTGTAATAAACTGTTACTTTCGGGATTTTTATTCGTAGATTAAAGAAATTCATTCCAAGGAGAAATTATGTCAGAAAATCCGGATAAAGTATATGAAGAGCTTCTAAATCGAGTTAAAGAGATAGATCTTATTTATTCCAGCCTTGCCGTACTCGATTGGGATCAGAAGACTTATATGCCCAGAAAAGGCGCCGAACGCCGAGCGAAAATGATTTCGTATCTTTCGGGATTGGGGCATGAGAAATTCGTCGATCCCAAGATCGGTGAGTTGTTGGAAACGCTGAAATCCGACAACTACGACAAAGAGGAGTATTCCGACGAGGAAACCAACATTCGCGAACTCGACCGTCAATATCAGAAATATAAAAAGGTACCGAATAGCCTGGTGAGAGAGCTTTCCGAAACCACTACACTGGCTGACCAGGCTTGGGTGGAAGCGCGCAAGAAGTCCGACTTCTCGGAATTCAAGCCCTGGCTGGAGAAGGTGATAAAACTGAAACATGATTATGCCGAGGCGGTAGGTTACCCAAAGGAACCGTATGATGCGCTGTTGGATGATTTCGAGCCTGGTGCAACTGTCGAAACTACCGGACAGGTTCTCGATAACTTACGTACCGATTTGGTTAAGTTCGTCGAAAAGGTTCTCGGTTCCGGCAAGCATCCGGACACCTCCATCGTGGAGAGAGAATACCCGGTCGATAAGCAGGAGTTACTCGGCAAATTAGCTGCGAAAACTATCGGTTTCGATTTCGATTCCGGAAGACTGGATGTAACCACACATCCTTTCTGCACCGGTTTCGGTCCAGGCGACACCAGGATTACTACGCGATTCGATCCCAAGCATTTCAACAACGCATTCTTCGGTATACTCCATGAAGCGGGGCATGGTATCTACGATCAGGGACTGGATCCCAAGCATGCGGGAACACCGAGAGGCGAATCGGTTAGTTTAGGCATACATGAATCTCAATCTCGCATGTGGGAGAACCTGGTCGGTCGTTCCCGCCCGTTCTGGGAGTATTTTTTCCCGATCGCACAAGGGATTTTCCACGAAGCGCTCAGAGATGTTCAATTAGATGATTTCCATTTCGCTGTAAATGATGTTCGTCCTTCATTCATTAGGGTTGAAGCTGATGAGGTTACATACAATCTGCACATACTGGTGCGATTCGAAATCGAACATGCTTTCTTCAAAGGCGATTTGAAAGTCGATGATATCCCGGCGGCATGGAATGAAAAGTACAATCATTATCTGGGGATCACTCCCGCCAACGATGCCGAGGGATGTCTGCAGGACGTTCATTGGAGCAACGGTTTGATAGGCTATTTCCCGACATACACACTCGGAAATCTCTATGCATCGCAATTCTTCGTCAAAGCGCAGGAAGAGATCGGCAATCTGGATGAACTATTCCGCAACGGTTCGTTTATTGAATTACGGGATTGGCTGCTGAAGAATATCCATAGCCATGGACAGAGATACCGCGCCGAGAAACTGGTGGAGGTGGTAACCGGCGAGCCGCTATCACATCAACCTATGATGGACTATCTCCGGAATAAATTTGGACCGCTGTACGGAATTTGATTAATTATACGGCGCCCGGCAGACGTCGTCGTCTGCCGAGTTCCACCCCAAAAGTCGAAGCCCTGACGTAGCTCCCCGATGAGGTTAGGACGTTTCCAACAACTACCATTTCATGTTGGGTAGGCGGGACATTCTTGTCCCGCCGAACTCCGCCGCAGACAAAAATAAGTCAGAGGCTTGGAAGCACCTGCGCTACCGTTGTTGGTGTGTCTTTAGCTTGCTGTCGTCATGGATTCTTTGCTTGCTCCAAAAAATCGCAGATTCCATCATAGATTCCCTCCGCGCACCTCTCCTGGAAATCCCAATCACGCAACATCGCCTCCTGCTCCGGTATCATTATAAAGGCGCATTCAACCAGAACCGATATCATTTCCGACGGGCGGGTGAGGGCAAGGTTGCCGTAATAGACGCCGTAATCGGGCAATCCGGTTTTTTGCATTAACCGTTTTTGAATAGCCTCAGCCAGTGGCTTGGATTGAGCGTGGTAGTAAAAGGTGGATACTCCATTGTTTTCCCAGGGATTAACGCCGTCAGGAAGCGCATTATTATGAATTGAAATTAGCAGGTCAGCATTGAAATCGATCGCCTTCTGCGGCCGGTCATAAATAATAACATCCTCATAACCGTAGCGTGTCTGAATTACATGAGCGCCTTTGCCCTCCAGGAGCTTGCGTAGTTTATGAGCTATCCACAGGTTTACCTCCATTTCGGTTAGACCGGTTGGGCCAACTGCCCCTAAATCCTTGCAGTGCCCCGGATCGATAGCGATCCGTAGATTATGTACAGGCGATTTTAGAAACCCACCGTACTCAGGCTTTTTCTTGATATTGAGTACGAAGTCATAATTCTCATAGCCGGCATGGTATCCCCACTGATAATTATCCTTCAGCTCCAGCGCCAATCTATAAACATCGTCTTCCGGTTGTGACCATCCGGCGATACGAACCGCGCCATCGTTCGGTACATATTTGATCCAGTCTGTATCCGCTATCACGCCGTAAAGATATACTATCAACCTCGATGGTTCCAGCTCCTGCTCGATCCGGTAAGGATGTTTGAATGATAGAGGTATATTGACGGTGGTGAAATTACCGTAATCTTCAATACTGATGTACCTTAATCTGCTAACCGGAAGCGATGTGCCCTGCGGCAAGACCAATGCGCTGTCTTCCGGTACGAAAGCGGTCAGTGAATTGGAAAGTTTCATCCGAATGAAACCGTTATCATAACCGTCGTATATTCCCCTTATGCCGGGAGGTTGATACAAAAGCAGATATCCTGCGCCCGGAGCGGTTCTTACGATTTCCGATTGTCCCGTAAACTCAACGATTCTTATCTCATCATCCAGTATGGAAAGATTACCCGCCGAACTCGCCAGCAAAGAATCCCCATCCGGGGACATAAGATTATATCTTATAGCTCCGGCAATCGTGTCGGCTATTGTGCCTGTTTTGACATAAGCGCGATACTCGGACAATTTCACCTGTTCGCCTATGGAAATATCGCCGAATACAGAGCCGCTATGCTGCGGTCCTGGATTATCTTCATACAGGGGAAGCCATTCGGAACTATCCGAGATGGCGAAAAAGGCGGAGCAATGGGGTGTTCCTGAGAATCCGATTTTTATATTTCCATCTGCCGGTAGAATCCTGTCACCTGTTGGCAAGATAGAAATCGGATTGATGAAAAGCGAATCCGAGCTTACAGTGAGTTCGTGGTCTCCGATAGTAACCGGAACTTCTAAGATCGTAGTGTCTTTTTCATTAATGGAAACGAGGATAAAAATGAAATCGCCATCGGTTACATCGACAAACCCCAAAAAACCGCCTGACGGATGTACAGGCGCAACCTGACTATTGATATACAGCAAACTCCCCGGATCGGTATTCCCTAAAATGAATGTGGAATCTACCGACGGTAATCTGCTGTCTGGCTTGGGATAAATAACCTCAATATGACCGGAGTAACAAAGCCCCGCAGTCATTAGCAAAAATAGAGCTGTGATGACCGTTAGCTTTCTCAATTCCTTCTTACACCCATTCCCGCGATTAGGGGAAGATTCATCGTTCCGTCTTGCGTTATGACTCCTTCAAATGGATCATTGGAAATCAGCAGGTTTCCATCGAGATCGACATAATCGACTAAACCCGCCAGATGCGCCGCGGCGGTAATACCCACAGAGCTCTCCACCATGCAGCCCAGAAGCACCTGCATCCCTAACTGCTTGGCGTATTGAATAATCCGAAGGGTGTCAAAAATAAGTCCGCATTTAGAGAGCTTAACATTAATCCCGTGCACTTTTCCGTACAAATCAACAATATC
Organism: Candidatus Zixiibacteriota bacterium; assembly: GCA_014730175.1. GTDB lineage: Bacteria > Zixibacteria > MSB-5A5 > UM-FILTER-46-8 > UM-FILTER-46-8 > WJIR01. The sequence continues at coordinate 9,352 of WJIR01000156.1, read as the reverse complement.
CCCGAATTTATTCAGGTCCTCATCCACGAACACACGAATGTCTGTTTCGGTCGTTAAGGTATCAAGCCCATCAAGGTTTCCCGACGGTATCGGTTGCTCTATGAACTCGACATCATAGTCAAGCAAACGGTTCATTTTATCAATCGCCTCATTTAAACTCCATCCGCCGTTGACATCCAGCCGAAGTTCCGCATCGCTTATCTCGCGAAACTTCTTGATAACCTCAATGTCGTCATCGGAACCCATTTTCAATTTATAAGCGGAATATCCCGGATTTTCATTGAGTATAGCTTCCAGTTCGTCCGGCTTCACAATGCCGATTGAATAGGAGGTTAGGATACTTTCCTGCGGGGATATCCCGAAATACTCAAAAAGCGGTTTTCCCGCGTTCTGAGCCAGATAACCGTATATCGCCTGCGATACTGCCGCTAAAGCCGGAGCGGGATAGCCGGTCAGTTCGTCCCGCCAGGGATTTTCCTCCAGGTATCGTATATCTTCTTCCGTTTTGAAGTTTTCGAGAAGCTCCCGACAAGCTTCCGTTATCTCTTCGGCGGTTTGTCCAAGGTAGTAAAGCGGGGCGGCTTCCCCGTAATTATTCTCGATGTTCACTATTACATTCTCACGCTCGGATGTTGTTCCGCGACTCAACCCGAAAGGACGCTTCAATTTTAGATTGATTTTTTCAACTTCTATATTCACTAAAAGGAAATCCTCTTGATCGCTCTTATCTCGTTATATAATTGTCGACCAAAATCGTCGGCATCCTCGGCAACATTATCAACAAAAACTCCTCCCCGTTGGAGGCTGCTATGGATCATTGCGTTATCACCTAACAATAATCCTACATGCCTGTTAAAGAAAATCAAATCACCGGGGCGATGGTTCCCGTACTTTACCGAGCGACCCTTTTTTAGCTGATCTTTGGTGTCTCTCGGGAATTCGATTCCGTAGTGCTTAAAAATCGTCTGAATAAATCCGGAACAGTCCCAGCCCGATGGTGTTATTCCTCCCCAGGCATACGGAGTTCCGATAAATGTTTTAGCCTTTTCTATAATCTCATCCATTTTTTGATCTGAAGCGAGGATTCCCGAGACGAGGGTACAGCTATCGGCGGGTATCCATCCACGATAATCCTCGTTAAGTAACACCTCAGTCCGGTTCCCTTTAGCGCTTATAAGCTTTAACTCGGTGTTAAAATGCAATCCGAAAACAATCCTGGTGTTTTTATGAGGGGATGAGAAAACCGGCGTGAATCCCGCAGTTATTTTTAAATTCGGCTTTGGGAGCTTCTCATCGGAAAGGTGCGCAGTGTGGATATATCCGGAGTAATTATCAGGAAGCTTAATTTTGATATAATCGCCTTCGTTTTTGCCGGCAATCCTGACTTTCGTTCCCCACAACGCTTGAGTTACTCGTTCGGACTTGAATAACGGTTCGGCATGAATATCAGCTAACGCAGCTTTTACATGCAATACTGAGTCAGGCTTTGATAACCTCTTGGGAGACATTGCTATGAATATATTTTATGGGTAGACGGTGTGTAAAGCCGCATGTTATTTCCCAGGTAATCGTGCCGCAGAGCTCCGCAATCTCATCAGCTCCGATATACTCTCCGCGCTGTTCTCCGATAAGCACAACCTCATCGCCCACCCTGGCTTGCGGGACATCAGTGATATCAACCATCAGAGCATCCATGCAAATCCTGCCGACAATCGAAGCCCGTCGACCATTAATCAAGACCTCACCTTTGTTGGACATGGCACGTGGATAACCGTCGCCATACCCGATGGGAATTGTAGCGATTTTGCTTTTTGACTGAGTTACGTAGCTCAGCCCATACCCTATCGGCTCCCCCTGGTCTAATTCCCTGATATAGAGAATTTTACTCACAAGCTTCAGTACGGGTTTCACATCTACCGTGCGTTTACTCTCCTTTGATGAATAGTAACCATAAAGAAGCAATCCCACTCTGACCATGTTGAAGTATGATTCGGGGAGATTCAGCAGTCCGCCGGAATTCGCCATCGAAAGAACCTTGGGCGACATCTCTGCATCCTTGAATGATTCCGTTACCGATTTGAACCGTTCCATCTGCTTGTAGCAGAAACTCAGGTCGCCGTTATCCGATGCTGAGAAATTAGTGCTGAAACCGGCAATTCTTAACTTCGGCAGTTGTTTGATATTCCTTACAAATGAGCTTATTTCCTCCGGCTTCGCTCCGTAGCGAGACATCCCAGTATCAATTTTGAGGAAAACATCTACTCTTTTCCCCTTATCAACTACTCTGTCGAGTTCCCGGGCGAATTCGATATCGGATATGGTGGGTATAAGGTTATAATTTAAAACAAGATACGCTCTATCGGAAGGTTCCGGATAAAGGAGAACAATCGGCTTGGTTATTCCGGCTTCCCTCAGCTCGATCCCTTCTTCGACAAAGGCTACACCCAAACAATCGGCGCCATTTTCCACCATGGTTCTGGCAGCTTCCACTGCTCCATGCCCGTAACCGTTCGCCTTAACGACTGCCTGCAGCGTTACGCCCTCCGGTAGAACTGATTTTACCGATTTGGTGTTATCGGCGATTCTATCCAAGTCTATTTCAATATAAGATGGCTTGTTAAATCTATTAACTCTCATTATTGAATTCGTTCCGCAAGTTAAAATAAACCATGCGATGAAATCGGAATAGCTCCGAATTCAATGCATGACAATTGTACACTTAATATGTTTTCATAGCAAATTGGTTTCATTTATATTACAGATAATGTATTAATGTCAAGGGAAATCGCTAATTTTCCCACAACATGTGACGCTATCTGTAAATTACCTACATAATCACGTAGCTTAATTATGTATCGAAAAAAAAGAAAACCTCTGAAGCGCACTCCGCATACGCGCGGAGTAAAACTTAAACGCAATAAAAAGTTCCTGCCATCGCTGGATACGAACGCCGGCGTGAAAGTCCGTTCGCACTACGAGAAAGTATGCGCCGATTTTCTCCATGAGAACAATGTTGAGTTCATATATGAACCTTTGATTATAATCGAAGGGAAAAAGTACCGTCCCGATTTTTATCTTCCGGAATACGATCTATTCATCGAAATTTGCGGTTACAACCACATGCCGTTCTACCGCGACAGAATCAAGTTCAAGAGGGAACTTTATCGTAAGAATAATATGCGGTCTGAATTTATATCCGTTCATAATAATCATAATTATGAACAATTTATTCGCAAACGATTATCCCTAATTATTAACAGTTTATCGTCTTAGTTCCCAACCAACTTTATCCCGTTTTCAAAAGCCAACGGGCATACTATCATACTAACTACAAAAATTCAAAACTAATTTATCTGTTATTGCAAGGCAGTATTGTTGCCTAACCTAAGTTATTCATAATTCTCAGGCAAAACCATACAAAATACAGGGCCCAACTGTTAGAAATTGCCCTCCGGAATCACATTAATATTGAGAGGAGCGGTTAGCTAACATTACAAACTAACAAAGGAGTTCCTATGAAGCCTAAGAATCGGGTCCTTTTTTATTACCCCAAAATGATGGAGAATCAATATCCATTATATACCCCCAACGAAGTCCTTGCCGTCGGCAGCGTATTGCACAGCAAGGGTTATAAGGTTGATATTCTTGATCAGAGGTTAATCAAAACGGATGTGCGTGACCTGGGAGATTCCAGAGACCTGCTTTTCATTGGCATTTCTGCTAAGATAGGCAGACAAAGCCGGGATGGGTTGGAATTTGCAAAATCAGTGAATCTGGAACTACCGGAAATCCCTATTATATGGGGAGGTTGGGCGCCCACACGACATCCAGGTGAATTCGCCAGACACCCCTCGGTTGATTGCGTAATCGCAGGTGATGGCGAAGATGCAATTTTGCAGGTGGCTGAAGCCTTAGGGAGTGGGAGAGATTTTTCGAGGGTGCAGGGCGCCGTGTATGAAGACACTGAGAATGATGGCAAGATCATATTCAATCCTCCGCTTCCGGTTATGGACTTGACGAGGACTCCGATGCTCAATTATGACTTGGTTCATCTGGATAGATACATGGACAAAAGCGGTAGGGCGCTATCGTATCAGACAACCAGAGGATGCGGGGGAAAATGCAGCTTTTGCTGCCTTAACGATCAATATAATCATAAAAGGTCTATCGTGCCGAGGGAAAGGGTAATCGACGAGCTGGCTTTTTGGATTAAGAAGTATGACATTAAGTTCATATCATTTTCCGACTCCAACCTGTTTGCTAACAGGAATAGGGTCCTGAAGTTAGCTGGGGAGTTTCTAAGAAGGGATTGGAAAATCAAGTGGGAGGGTACCGGTAGAGCTGACCAATTGAATAACTATTCGGATGAGCATTTCGAGTTGCTGAAGAGAAGTGGCTGTCAATGGATCTATACTGGCTTGGAATCGGGTTCTCAAAGAATACTCGATTCGATCCAAAAGAGGATTCAACTGGATGACTGCACGGAATTGGTTTCTCGCTTGAGTAAAGCGGATATCCGGTTATGGGGACACATGATATCCGGATTCCCCGACGAAACCCTCACCGACCTTTCCAAAAGCATCGATCTGGCATTATGGACAAAGCGCCAAAATCCTAAAAACAAGATCACTTTTAACATTTTTATGCCCCGATCAAATGACAACCTGATAAAGGACATTCGGATCGGATCGGGTAGGAAATTTAAAGATATGGAATTAGAGGAGATGCTGACGGTTTTTGGGAATGCAAGGTTACGTATGCCATGGTTGAGCCAAAAGATGGAGCGAATTATCAAAGGTATTTATTTCATATATTTACAGCCCTATCTTGATTACATTGAAGCTGAAGGCAAAATGGATAAAGGTAATCCTTTAGCTGTGTTTAAGAGCTTCATTAGAAGAAGGATTTCGATGTATCGCCTGGACCATAAGTACTACGGATTTCCTGTGCTTTATTGGCTTTTGCGGATACGGAACCGAATAAAACCTTCCGGACACGGTTGGTGAATCGACCAAAATTCAGTTAATAGCCCTTAAAATTCATAGAGACGTTAAATCATAACCGAAGCCTTGCCCTTCGCGAAACATCGAGAGGTCGGATATTCCTGTCCGACATGTAATCCAAGGCGAATGCAGATCGGGTTTGCCCCCGAGATGGATTCTACAGGAATCCAATTACCTTCCGGAAAGGGTCAATTTCATCCCGCACATTGCGGATGAAATTGGGGTGTGTCTAATGTTCCCGCATCTTAACTTAAATCCGGTCAAACCATTGCCATTTTCTCAAGCTGTTTTTAAGATATTTATGTTGTAAAAAGGGAAATTTTCCCTTATAATTATAGGTTATCGTATAAAAAATTGGAGAGAAAATGGCTATCGAGCAGAGGGAAAATATAATAGATGTGTTTATAGAAGACGAGATGAAGTCTTCTTATATAGATTATTCCATGTCCGTGATAACCTCGCGGGCGCTGCCGGATATACGGGACGGTTTAAAACCGTCGAATCGTAGGATCCTGGTGGCGATGAATGATCTCAATCTTTCACCGGGACGGGCGCATCGTAAATGCGCCAAAATCTGCGGTGACACCTCCGGCAATTATCATCCCCATGGCGAGCAGGTTATTTACCCCACTCTGGTTAGGATGGCACAGCATTTTAACATGCGTTATCCTCTGGTGGACGGACAGGGGAATTTCGGTTCGATCGATGGAGACGCCGCAGCGGCGATGAGGTATACCGAAGCCCGGCTAACCCCTCTTGCGATGGAAATGCTGGCTGATATCGACAAAGCTACCGTCGATTATATGCCAAACTACGATGAAACCATAGAAGAACCGATAGTGCTTCCGAGCAAGTTTCCCAATCTCCTCTGTAACGGTGTATCGGGAATCGCAGTGGGTATGGCTACCAATATACCTCCGCATAATTTGGGCGAGGTTGCCGACGCTTTGACAGCGATTATCGATGACAAGGAGGTGACCGATGCTGATCTGCTGAAGCATATATCCGGACCGGACTTTCCGACCGGCGGCATCATTGTCGGTAGAAGCGGAATACAACAAGCTTACATGAGTGGCAGGGGAAGGATAACCCTACGAGCCAAGGCGAATATCGAAACGGCTAAAAGCGGCAAGGAGAATATAATAATCACGGAGATTCCTTTTCAGGTAAACAAAGCGAACTTATTGAGCAAGATAGCTGACCTGGTAAGGGATAAACATATCGAGGGGATCGCTGACTTGAGGGATGAGTCCGACCGCGATGGAATGCGCATCGTTGTCGATATGAAGCGGGATGCTAACGCCGATGTGGTTTTAAACCTCCTATTTAAGATGACGCAAATGCAGATTACGTATGGAATCATCATGCTTGCGCTGGTTAACGGGATTCCAAAGGTTGTTACTCTGCGGGAGATGCTGGAGTATTTCATTGATCACCGACACGAGATAATCGTCCGCAGAACGAAATTCGAATTAGACAAAGCCGAAAAACGAGCCCATATACTCGAAGGCTACAAAATAGCGCTGGATAATATCGATGCGGTGGTTGAACTAATCAAAAAATCAAAGGATGTTCCTACCGCTCGCCAGGGACTGATTGACCGGTTTGGTTTGACCCAGATCCAGGCACAAGCGATACTCGATATGCGTTTGCAGAGACTAACCGGATTGGAACGTGAAAAGATCGAAGCGGAATACAAAGATTTAATAAAGCAGATAGCTAACCTGAAAGATATATTGGACAGTCAACCTCGCCGGATGCAGATAATAAAAAATGAGATACAGGAACTAAGAAATAAGTACGCCGATAGCCGCTTGACGATGATTATCGACGACGAGGAATCAGATTTCACAATCGAGGATCTGATCGCAGAAGAGGATATGGTGATTACAATCACCCACTCCGGATATATCAAGAGGCTCTCGACATCTTCGTATCGCAAGCAAAGGCGAGGCGGAAGAGGCGTTATCGGTATGGAGACCAAAACCGAAGATTTCATCGAACACATGTTTATCGCATCTACTCACAATTATATCTTGTTCTTCTCAAATCGAGGTAAATGCTACTGGCTAAAAGTTCATGAGATTCCTCAGGGAGGAAGATTGGCGCGAGGGAAATCGATGGCTAATCTCCTTCAGATGGAAAAGGAGGAATATATCGCCGCATTCGTGCCGGTGCGATCTTTCAATGATGGTAAATATATCGTTATGGCGACTGAGCATGGAATTGTTAAGAAGACAGAACTTACCGCCTTTTCAAATCCTCGTAAGGTTGGTATAATCGCCATAAATGTCCCAAAAGAGGATAGACTGATAGAAGTAGGGCTGACCGATGGAACCTGTGATATCATACTGGCAACGCGCAACGGTCAAGCGATCCGTTTTCATGAACAGGTTATAAGAGCAATGGGGAGAACCGCTTACGGCGTTAAAGGGATTTCACTTAGTAAGGATGATATCTGTATCGGAATGGTCGTCATCAGGAGGGAAGCAACTTTGCTGACAGTCTGTGAACACGGCTATGGTAAACGCTCGCCTATTTCCGCCTATCGAATCACCAACCGAGGTGGCAAGGGAATAATAAATATCAAGACTTCCGAGAGAAACGGAAAGGTAATTACCATCAAGGAAGTGGTAGATGAGGATGAATTGATGCTGATATCTTACAAAGGCATTATTGTGCGAATCGCTATTAGCACTATTAAGCCTATTGGTAGGAACACTCAAGGTGTAAAGCTGATGAATCTTGGAAAGGGGGATAAGATAGTCGATGTAGCCAGAATCGCCGAGGAGAACGGACAGGAAGAATAATTTGCTAACACGCGGGGAAAGCCGAGTAATCATTATACTGATTGCGTTGTTGTTTATCGGGACTATCGTCAACATTTTCGGTAGATACCGAGAAAGCGAGAATATAGAAATATCTCGCCTTATCGAACACCCGGAGCTTAAAATACCTGAGCTGCAATACTCCTCTTCTAACCAGCCATCATCAACTGAATCCGGAGAGGGATATGTAAATTACGCCTCGGAAGGTGAAAGTAGTATCGTTAAGATTAACTCTGCATCAACAGCGGAATTGATTTCTCTTCCCGGGATCGGTCCGGTAAAAGCTCAGAGGATTATAGAGTACCGCGATAAAAACGGAAAGTTTAGGAACGTAAAGGATTTCCTCAAAGTAAAAGGTATAGGGCCGAAAACATTGGAAAGCATTTCACCGTTTATCGATTTGGAATAATAAAATGTATACTATTCCCGGCGGAGAGTCCAAAACGGCTATTGGCATATATTTTTTCGAGGATAGGATCGACACTGTGAAACTGAGGTGGAACAATGGCGATATTTATCTGCTGCAAGCCGACTCCGAGTTCTATTCCGAAGTGAATCATTCTATGAAATCATCGTGGAGAAGTGATTATCTCAACCGTTTGGTGGATGCCAATCTTGGAGCGGATGATATTTTGCGGTTTTGCATTCCTCAGCAACTAACCTCGCTTCGCAAATTCAGGATAGATCCTTCGTTGCTGAAGGATTTCCCGGATTGGATAGAATGGATGGCTAAACAACATCTTCCTTCCTCGCCCGAAATTTACTATTTCCGGTACTATCCGGTTTACTGCGCCGCTCCGGACTTCAAAAACTACCTGGTTATCAGTTATCCGGAATCATCGATTCGACCGATTAGGGAACATAAACTATCGGACAACTCGGAGCTTCCGCTTGTCGATTGCATAGCCTTGTCGAATCTTATACACCTTGATAATCGATTTAATTCCTACTCGTCTGCCGCGCTGTTGCATTTCGATTCCGACCGCCTTACCTGCCTTCTGTTTAAAAACGGTATTCTATTTGACTGTAATGGAATATCGTTGCGGTACGATTCGGATTCATCTCCGGTGAATCGGTTTATCGAGGAGTTGAAAACGATGCTGAATTTCCAGTTCCGCAATCGGCGCTTGGAAGATAAACTAGGACTGTTTTTGTGCGGCAGGGTTAATGGTAATTTCAAATTCCTTGATGAACTTAAGGCGCATGTTGACGCTAATATTTCATATCTCGACTTAACAAAGATAATATGTTCGGATACAACCGGATCTGACGAAACCGAATCTACTTGTAGGTGCAGTGAGCATGCTGTTGCACTTGGAGCAGCTATGGATGCAATTAAACAGCCCGATGTTGAACACCAAACGACTTAATGAGGTGATCGATGCCACTCCATATTACAGGCGGGGAGTTTCGCAACCGTAAATTAGACAGCGTCTCGGGGAATTCGGCTCGGCCGACCTCATCTTTCGTTCGGAATGCGATGTTCAATATACTCGGAGACAAAGTTACAGACGCCAACGC